>NZ_JACJQU010000017.1 GCF_014696825.1 Anabaena sphaerica FACHB-251
CAATTATTCGAGCAACTTACTTTTGACGAGGTGATATCTATCTCATCTTATAACTTTATTCTCGAAGCTCTTTTCTATGCAGCTTCATATTAACTTGGTATTAGGCTATAGGAATAATATGTTCAATTTCCAAACGTGCCATTACTAAACGTTGAGGACTCAAACAATAACCACAACGATTTTGAGCATCTTTTCTAACGCGGCGTTCTATTTCGACAGGAATGTAAAATCGAGTCATGACTGTTAATTAATTGCTGGTATTAAACCACGTTCAACAGCCACTTTTAAGGCTTTCGCTTTACGTACTAAACCACGGCGGTAAACTTGCATTAGTTCCTCTAGTTGACTATTTTCTGTATCATTTAGCTGTTCTTCTCGCTGACGCGCTAAGAGGTCACTAAAAACTTCTTGTTGTTGAGTTTCCATTTGCAAATCACACAAGGTTAAAACCTGCTCATCTGGTAATGATTCTACAGGTAATTCACTACTAGCGCGGTCTATCCATTCTAGTAATACATCTTCCATTCGACGGTGGGTGAAAGCGGCTATTTCTTTGGCTTTTTGTGCCAGTGTTTCTGGTAGTTGGAGAGTGACAGTCTCAGACATTTTGATATAATGAAACTCTTACATTTTATTATAACCGCAAAATGTTAATATACAAGTAACCTAGTTAAGCCTCAGTTAAACATCATGACTAATATTAATATTACTCTACCTGAATCACTGCAAGGTTTTATTGAACAACAAATTGCTGAAGGTGGTTATAATTCAGCGAGTGAATATTTACAACATTTAATTATTCAAGAAGCAAGACGGAAAAGTAAAGGAAGTTTAGAGAGGTTGCTGATAAGTGAGGAAGAAATTGAATCTACTTTAGATGAATTAGCTGATGATTTTGCAGCGTGTGTTGGTGCAAATGCACCTATTTTGTCTGATTACGCTGTTAGTCGTGAAAGTATTTTTGAAGATCATTTTTAAGCAAGAATGTTTTTTTGAGTGATTGCATTAGCGGCAAGTTATCACAAGTATAAATAATATTACGTATTAATTTTAATTATAGAACCGATAGAAACTGCTCTAAAACTTGAAATCATGAGTCAGAATAATAACTGTTACAATCTAGGTTATTAAACGAGTAGTCTTATTTTTAAATGAATTCTGTACCATATATCTCTCGCAAGCAAGCCCAGGACTTTCTAGCTAAATTTGGCAACGCTCTGTCATATCCAGATTCTAGCCCACTACTGTTTCAGATTTACGGGTTTGGGGGAGTTGGCAAAACTACCCTCACTCAAAAGCTTAAAGAAAAACTTAATTCAGAGGCTGACTTTGCAGAGGTATCATTTGGTCTGACAGCAGGTATTGAAACACCGATAAAGCTGATGGAAAAGCTGTATGAGTCATTACCACAATCCACCAGCTTGTTGCGAAAGGATGTTCTCGATATACGACCATTTGATTTTGTAACAAAACCTGACCCTTTTATATTGCTTTATAAGCAGTATCAGCAGACTATATACAAGCTAACAACTCAACCTGTTGAAGGAAAACAAGTTGAGCCAGAGCAGCAAAACACAGTCAAGGATTGGTTTGAACTGGGAACAATCACAACTTTGGCAGTAAGTACAAGTTTTGTAGCACCGGCAACCGCACCAAGTATAGCCCTTAAAGGCATTCCAAAAGCTATGGGAATGTTATCAAATGCCTCACAGTCACTCAAGCCGACAAAAGAGAAAATACAGAAACTACTGCAACAGCATCCAGCAACAAAAAATGATATAGAACTTCAAGAGTTAATGCTCGAACCTATACCCAAGTTAACTCAGGCATTTGCTCAAGGTTTGATTCAAAAAACTCAAAGGCAAAGACGTTCTATTGTCTTGCTTCTCGATACCTATGAAAAAGCTCCGGCAGATATTGACACTTGGTTATGGCAGTATTTGTTAGAGGATACTCCTTTGAAATCTTATCCTGTCCGAATTATGGTAGCAGGACGACGTTCTTTACTAGAAAAGGAAAGTTGGCGGAAGTTACAACAAGATCGAAATTTGATCTATGAACAGCGTTTAGATGAATTTGATAAAAAGCAGACTCAGGAATATCTCAAGCAAATTGGCATTACCAAACCTGGAGATATTCAAAAAATATATAAAGCAACGAAAGGCTTACCATATTATCTCAATTGGATTAGAAGAGAGAAAGAAGCAGGTAGAGAACCTGATTTTTCTCGTGGGAATCAAGCAATTGTTGAACTATTACTACAAGGGCTGAGTAAAAAGCAAAAAGAGATAGTGCAACTGGCGGCTTGTTGTCGTTGGTTTGATCGTCCATTAATTCAATACTTGATGCAAAGGCAAGGTATAGACTTTGAAACTGGTGCTAATGATAGTCTCAACTGTTTTGATTGGTTAAACCAATGTGATTTTGTTGAGTTTGTTCAAGGTCACTATCGGCTGGATGATGTAGCGCGAGATGTATTTCGTTTATCTCTTTATCAAGAAGATAGAAATCAATTTCGTGAAACTCATGAACTACTAGCAAAATATTTTGAGCTACTAGCAAATCAAGAAGTTTCTGCTGATAGTCCTCCACCAGAAAAATATGAGAATGCTGACTGGCGTAAATACACGGCTGAATTTCTCTATCACGCTCTGTTTGTAAGAAGAGATGAAGGTCAGCGTCAATTTATTTCTCATTTGTTTGCTTCGCGCTATCTTAAGCAACTGGAAGTTGTCATAATTCCTTTTGCGGCAATTTTCGCAGAAGCATCTGTTGAAAGTTACCAGCTTTTGCCAGATCAAACTGAAAAATTTTTGAAAAAAATAAAATTGGGTTTTATATTTGGTTGGTTAATGTTGGCAGAAGACCCAGCTAAGTATGAAATTAAATATGAGAATGGAACTGGATCATCTAAGGAAGAGATAGAATCAGCTATCAAACCATGTTTGGATCAGGTGGAGTTGTTAGAAGATGGATTGGGTAAATATGCAGGACTTTTATACAAAACCCTACGCGATCGCCCAAGTCAGCGAATAGATTTGCTGCAAAAAGCTAAAATACAAGCTGATATAATTTCCTCTGATAGTTATCCTGAATTCAGTAGCAGCCTGTTTTTTAATATCGGCAAAGGATTAGGAAACTTAGACCGTCACGAAGAGGCACTCATTAGTTTCGATAAAGCTTTGTCTATCAAAAATAATGATCCCGATATTTGGAATAACCAAGGTGTGGCACTAGCGAATTTACAAAGATATGAAGAGGCACTTCAGAGTTTTGATAAAGCCTTAGCTATTAAAAATGACGATCCTGATATTTGGTTAAAACATGGTGGTGCATTGACACTTTTGGATCGTTATGAAGAAGCACTCAATAGTTTCGATATAGCCTTGTCTATTAAAGATGATGACCCTGATTTGTATTACTTCTACAGTGTGGTTCTGCAAGATTTACATCGCTATGAAGAGGCATTAATTAGTATTGATAAAGCTTTAAATATTGTACCTAATCAACCCAGCTTTTTGAGTTCTAAAGGCTTAATTCTAAGTTTATTAGGTGACTATAATGAAGCACTAATAAATCTCAATGAAGCTTTAAATCTTGAACCAGGAGAACCAGTAAGATGGGCTAATAAAGCTATTGTATTGGCTCGCGCAAAACGCTATCAAGAAGCTATGGATAATTGCGAAAAATCCTTGGAAATAAATCCTGAAGATGAAAGTGGTTATTATGCTAAATCTTGCTGTTATGCCTTGCAAGAAGATATTGATTTAGCCCTTGAAAACCTGCAAAAAGCAATTAATATCAAGTCTTCAGTATGCCGACATGAAGCCAAATATAATCCTGATTTTGATAGCATCCGCAATGATGAACGGTTTCAAAAACTGCTGCAAGGATAAATTACAAAGACCTTCCTATTCTCTTCCTTTGCGTCTTTGCGTGAGATAACAAACAAAAATCATTAAACAAACTAATCAAAAGGATTTTTAACATCACACTGAGTTAGCCTTTTTGCTCTTTTAACAAACTTTTCATCAAATGTATAAAACTGAGAACAATTTTGACTATTAGCTAAATGAAAAGCATCAGCAAAATCTAAACCGTTTTCATGCCATTCAATTACTTGAGCAATTAAAATAGGATTATTTAGGTAAACATTAGGTAAACCAAACAAATTTCTCAAAGCCTTACATATATCATGAGGTTTAAACTTATATCTAAACCTTAACACCCATTCAGTTTCCAGGATGACTGTATCTGCAATAAAAACATCATAATTTTGCAATATTTCCCTACTTTTTTGAAACTGTAATTCATCATCTTGAGTTAAAAATCTCACAATTATATTGGTATCAATCGCAATCATTCCACATTTCCTCAACACCTTGACGAATAGCATCTTCCATATCTTCTAACGTTGCAGGTTCACCATCATATTTCAAACAACCTGCGACATCCTCCAACTTAGTTACTGCAAAAGGCTTTTTAGGTTGTAATAAAATCCCATTACCCATATCAATAATAATAAATTCTTGACCTGCATCCCAATGATGCGCTTCTCGTAAAGATTGGGGAATAACTACCTCTCCTTGAGGAGACAATTTTATAATTTCCATGATGTCTAAACAATAAAACCATAACACTAATTATAACATCCCTCTCTGCGTCCTCTGCTCCTCTGCGGTTCGTTATTCCATAAACAAAAAAAAGGACGAACCCCAAAAGATCCGCCCAAAATTGCCAAAGAACACGCAAAACTTTAAACCTGCGCTTCCTCCCGTACCAACTTATCCCAACCCAAATCCTTCAAATTATTATTTCTTCTTAAAGGACGAGTTACCAACTCCAAAACATCACGCACATTACCAAAACCATGAATCTGTGCAAACGTAAACTCCACAGACCACTTAGTATTAATACCCCGTGCTTCCAATGGGTTAGCATGAGCCATACCAGTAATTACCAAATCTGGTTTTAACTCATAAATACGTTGGACTTGATTGTAATTATCCGGCTTTTCTACAATCGTTGGTAGAGGTGAACCCATTTCCTGACAAGTCTTTTCTAACAAAGCCAACTCAGCAGCTTGATAGCGTTTATCCATGTAAGGAATACCGATTTCGTGAACAGTCATACCGCAGCGAATCAAAAACCGCGCCATAGAAATTTCTAACAGGTTATCACCCATTAAAAACACAGATTTACCGCGAATTAATTTCACGTAATCTTCCACACCAGCCCAAATTTGTGCTTCTCTTTCATCTAAACCTTTGGGTGTAATTCCAAAGACAGAACAGATTTTTTCCACCCATGCGCGAGTTCCATCGGGACCAATAGGAAATGGTGCGCCAATTAATTTACATTTGCGCCGACGCATTAAAGTTGTAGCGGTGCGACTGAGGAAAGGATTAACACCAGCAACATAATAACCTTCTTCTAAAACAGGTAATTCTGTAAACCGTTTTGCAGGTAGCCAACCAGAAACTTTAACACCTTGTTTCTTCAATTCTAAGGTTAATTGTGTAACTACTGGATCAGGTAAAGAACCGAATAAAACCAAAGGTGGATGGTCTACATACTCAGATTCATCTTGAGTGATGTCTTCTTTTTTCTTACCGAAATTCATCAGCTTCTGAATGGCGTTACGCTCGCCTTTTTCGGTTTCCGATACCGGAGCTTTTTCAGGACAACGGTTAGCCATAGCAGCTAATACAGTATCCTCTCCTTGGGTAAATGCGTAGTCGAGGCCGTTAGCACGAGCGACAACAATAGGAATACCTAAATCAGCTTCTAACTTAGGTGCTAAACCTTCCAAGTCAGTTTTAATAATTTCGGTGGTACAAGTACCTATCCAAACAATTACACTAGGATTGCGATCGCGTTTAATTTGCTCACACAATCTTTTCAATTCTTCATAATCATTTAACTGTGCGGAAATATCCCCTTCTTCTAACTCAGCCATTGCATAGCGGGGTTCAGCAAAAATCATCACCCCCATGGCATTTTGTAGGAAGTAACCGCAGGTTTTTGTACCAATAACTAAAAAGAAACTATCTTCAATTTTTTGATATAACCAAGCTACACAACTAATGGGGCAAAAAGTATGATAATTACCAGTTTCACATTCAAAATTTAAAGCTGATGGTTCTTTAGCAACAGTCATTTTAATATTCTCCCCTTAATTTTTAAGGTGTACAAGGCAGTTATCAGGAGTCAGGAGTTCTTAATTTTGGATTTTGGATTTTGGATTTTGGATTGTGTTTGGTTGACTTCAATCTAAAATCTAAAATCTAAAATCTAAAATTATCTTCCCCTATTCCCTGATAACTGATTTAATTGTTGGGGAAGAGACGAGCCATTTCTGACTCATCAAAAACCTCAGATGGTAGTTCTTCACCTAAAAGGCTATTATTTTCTTCACCCTCTTGCAAAAGAGATGTGTCATCTCCCCAGACATCAGATATCACGTCACGAAATTCACTTTCATCTGGTTGATTTAAATCATCAAATCCATTTTCATCAGATAAATTTAAATCTTCTAAAGCCAGATTTTCGTTATCTTCTATCAAGCTGATGGACTCAAAAGACATCCCACTCAACTCATCCGCTGTTTCTAAATCAGAAGCTGGTTCAAACTCGTGTGCGATAGATTCTTCAGATAAAGAAATCGTATCAAACGCATTTTCACTTCCTAGTGAATCTTCTTCTTCCCATGCAGGTGGAAATTCATGTGCGATAGATTCTTCAGATAAAGAAATCGTATCAAACGCATTTTCACTTCCTAGCGAATCTTCTTCTTCCCACTGTTGTTCAGTTACATCAATTGTGAACTCTTGAACAACGATTTCTTCCTCAACAACACTGAAATCAGCCCTTGCTGATGGTTGATATTCAGAAATGTCTTCTGTAACCTCCTGGGAGACACGGGAGTACATTGCTGGTTCTTGTGTAGGACTCAAACGATTACCAAGGGTAATATCTGGGTCAAAGTGCAACCCAAGAACTTCAATAAGAGTATCAGCGTCGGGATTTAATTTGGCAAATGGAAACATCAACTGGGCTAGTTTGGGTTCCAGGGCATTTACTACTCCCAGGATGAGGAAAGAAGAGGGACGCTTCCCGCCATCGGGAGTATAAACCGATTCTATTGCCATTTGCAGGGTAATCCAATCCCGATTCACCTGAAAGAACTGCAACCACTTTTGTTTGATTGAATCCGTAAAACTATCAAAGAAGGCCATAATGTCCCCCATCCTGAAGAGGTAAAATGTTTTATACAATCATCAAGTCTAATTCCTCTTCTGCATTAGTGGCCTGTGGTTTACTCGGATTTAAATAAAAATCTGACAACAACGAAAAAAGTTCACGATCAGGGGCATCGTTAGGAACGACACCTTCAGGACGAGATAAGATTTGATCAGCAATGCTGAGGTAATAGTCGCAAACGTAGTCCAGGGAAGGATCTGACTCTGCCATTTCAAACAGAGTTTTGCCTTTCACACGGGAAACACGTATATCTTCGATTAAAGGTAATACTTCCAAAACAGGCATCGGTACGGCTTCTATATATTTCTCAATCAAGTCGCGTTTAGCCGTGCGATTACCGATTAACCCAGCTAGACGCAATGGGTGAGTCCGTGCTTTCTCGCGGACGGAAGCCGCAATACGGTTGGCAGCAAATAGAGCATCAAAGCCGTTATCGGTGACAATCAGGCAGTAATCAGCATAGTTAAGAGGTGCTGCAAAACCACCACACACAACGTCACCCAGAACGTCAAATAAAATTACATCGTATTCATCAAAAGCGTTAAGTTCTTTTAAGAGTTTGACTGTTTCACCTACTACATAGCCACCACATCCTGCACCTGCTGGGGGTCCACCGGCTTCAACGCAGTCAACGCCACCATAGCCTTTGTAAATTACATCTTCAGGCCAAACATCTTCGTAGTGATAGTCCTTTTCTTGCAGGGTGTCGATAATGGTGGGAATCAGAAACCCGGTAAGTGTAAAGGTACTGTCGTGTTTGGGGTCACAGCCAATTTGCAGGACTTTTTTACCGCGTTTGGCTAATGCGACGGAGATATTACAGCTGGTGGTAGATTTGCCGATTCCGCCTTTTCCGTAAACTGCTAGTTTCACTGTTGTTTGCCTCTTATAGTTTTTTTATCAAACTCGCGGCTCAAACATTGGCTTTTCAACTAGCCTGAGTCAGCGATGTGTGAGGTATGTGAGTGCCATTATTGTCCAAAGTTGCTGGAAAATAAAGGGGCTGTAAATCTGTAAAACGGTTATAAATGATTTATTTGGCAGTAAAATATATATTTTAAGCAATTAGTATCCTAAAAACCTCTAAAAAAGATTAAAAATATAATTTAAGCTATTTTTAAGCTTTTTTGAATAAAAATAGTTACAAAAGACAAAATCATAAAATTGGCTTTTAATAATGGTTTGCATAGAATTATCCTATGCTGAATAAAGCTTATTAGCCAGCAAATAGAGTGCTATTAATTAGAACTAGAAGTGTTGTTAGTGCATACCAGGAGAATGGTGATCACACTTTAGAGAGGATATAAATTTAAGGTTTTTGGCACTTTAGCAAAGATGAAGTGATTTGCTCTGCTCGGTGATGCCTGAGCGTCAGCTATCATAGTTGTAAATTATTATTAAATTATCAAATATCTGACTAAAGTTAATTAAATCCTGACATAGATAACTTTCGTATATAATTATTAATTTTCTTCAAGAGCGTTAATTTCCTGTAATGATTGCCAACCAGCGTGCCACTGAGAATTATCTTGTAATAATTTAGCATTCAGCCAAAAGCGCACATTAGGATCACAAGCAGCTACCATTTCAGCGTATACCCACTTACCCTGATTTTTGCGGTTAATTACTTGAAAATGTCGCCAACCATCAACTTTTTGTTGTGCTGTCCACTTGGAACCCAGTAAATAAGGAAACTTTTGTTTTTTAGGCATTTATTGGTAATTGGTAATTGGTAATTGGTAATTGGGTTATTTACCGATACAGAGAAATATTTAGAGGTTGTGAGAACATCTCTGTTTAGTGAAGTCGAATAAAATGAACCCGTCCCAGCATAGCACTGGGTAGGGTTTTGATTTCAAAAAAAAGAATATATCAACTGATAGGTTTAAATCATGTCTTTGGACGTATGAATCCCTAATCAGCGATAACTATATTTAGGTACTAAAGTGAGCAATTGCCACATTTGGAAATGAATTTGTTGGTGAGGTTAACAATTATGTCATCTCAAATTTTGGGATCTGATTCATTAATGGAATTTGAGAACTTGAACCTAATCACAGAATTAGAGAATTGAATTACGGAAGTAATTAGTGGAGGACAAGGCCCAGGTGTTTATTTTAGGTGTCCGCGAGATAGATTTTTAATAAATTTAAATGGTTATGATTGGTATCGAGGAGCGCAAGGATGTGATGTATTTGGAGAAAACTCAGTACCCCCAGAAGTGAGACAAGCTGCTCAGAGATAGATGTTGAATACTATGGTCATAAATCTTACCTTTCCTATGCTTACCTGTCGTCTCCCATAGCGATCATAGTCCTCGCACTCCTCCCTCCACCACCCATCACCAATCACTGAGAAAAGCCCGATGGAGGGCTTTATTTATATCCATTACGAAGCTACACTACCGACTCTGTAGGCGTTTTAGGCTATACCATTAACTATTGACAGCCTTAACTAAAAATTGATGACTCTTGCGTAAGTTCTCTGGAACACTAATGTTATTAAAGCAGGACTTACGCAAACAGGAACAAAGTAGCGGTAATTCATGAATTACCACTACGCCAGAATAAGGTTTTTAGTCAAATCTTGCGTAAGTCCTCTGGAACACTAATGTTATTAAAGGATAAATATGCGCTTACCTATTGCTCTTGGTGCAATTTTATTAGCATTTCTCAGCTTGAATACACCAGTAATGTCTCAGTCTCTTGTACAAGTAGCACAAAAACCAGAGAATAACAACTCAAACTTAAAACGGTTAGAAATGAATCGCCAAAAGTGGGATCTACAAAGAATTGACAACTACAGATATACATTGAGCAATCATTGTTTTTGTCCTTCAGAAGTAAGAGGTCCAGTAATTATTGAAGTACGTAACGGTGTGACAATTTCTATCAAAAATGCAGAAACTGGCCAGCCAGTCAATTCACAACCATTACAAGAATACAGTACAATTCCCAAACTTTTTGATTTGATTCAGAATGCGATTAACAGTGGAGAATCAGTGTTGAGTGTAAAATACGACAGAAAACTGGGTTATCCAACGGAAATGACAATTGGTGATATAAGGGTGGATGCAGGGATAATCACCACAGTTTCAAATTTGCAAGAGATTTGATCAAAGATCGTGAAAATATCCAGTAATCGCACACCATCACCTCCCATTCCCCCCACTCCACATAAAGCCCCTCAAGGGGCTTTGAGTATATTTGCTACTCATGGTGTCGATGGTGGCATTAAAAGCTTATAATATATTACTAACGGAAAACTTATAAAGTCTACCTAAGTTTTTAACTTAAAACAAACCCTTGGATTTTACATATATTTTACCAAAAAAAAAGTATATGTCAATATCAATCCTGAAACAACGCAAATTCGTTAATTATTGAGAATTACTTTTAGTATTATTGAGAATAGACATAGGCTTTTTGCGAAAAACCTCAAAATAGCCTTTTTTTCAAAAAACAATATTTAAAAAACTTATCTATAGTTATCGCTGCTTTGCTGATAATACTACTTTATCAAGATGTGAAGACCGATCCAGGTAAAGGCTGGTCTATTTTTACAATGACGATATGAGAGTGATTTATCAAAAAGCCTATGCAACCGACTAATCCTAACCAATTTACAGAAAAAGCCTGGGAAGCGATCGCTCATACACCAGATATCGCTAAACAGTACCAGCAACAGCAGTTAGAAAGCGAACATTTAATGAAAGCACTGCTAGAACAAGATGGATTAGGCAATGCTATTTTTACTAAAGCAGGTGCGAATCTACAAAAACTCAGGGATTACACTGACCAATTTATCTTGCGTCAGCCAAAAGTATCAGGAAGTAGCAGTTCAGTATATTTAGGACGCAGCTTAGATACATTATTAGATCGGACGGAAAAGTATCGGCAAGAATTTAAAGATGAATATATTTCAGTTGAACACATATTGCTAGGATACGCTAAAGATGACCGTTTTGGTAAAAGTCTACTTCAAGAATTTGGTTTAGACGAAGGCAAATTAAAGAGTATTATTAAACAAATTCGCGGGAGTCAAAAAGTGACAGACCAAAGTCCAGAAGGGAAATATCAATCCTTGGAAAAATACGGACGTGATTTAACAGAAGCAGCACGTCAAGGACAATTAGATCCCGTAATTGGTCGGGATGATGAGATTAGGAGAACAATACAAATTCTTTCTCGCCGTACCAAAAATAATCCTGTATTAATTGGTGAACCGGGAGTTGGTAAAACCGCAATTGCTGAAGGTTTAGCACAGCGGATAGTTGCCGGAGACGTTCCTCAGTCTCTCAAAGATAGAAAACTCATTTCTTTGGATATGGGGGCGTTAATCGCTGGGGCAAAATTCCGGGGAGAATTTGAAGAACGCCTGAAAGCAGTATTAAAAGAAGTCACTGAATCTGGCGGGAATATTGTATTATTTATTGATGAAATTCATACCGTTGTCGGTGCAGGTGCAACTCAAGGGGCTATGGATGCTGGGAATTTATTAAAACCGATGTTAGCCAGGGGTGAGTTGCGTTGTATTGGGGCGACAACTTTGGATGAATATCGGAAGTATCTGGAAAAAGATGCTGCTTTAGAAAGACGCTTCCAGCAAGTGTATGTAGACCAGCCCAATGTTGAAGATACGATTTCGATTTTACGGGGATTGAAAGAACGCTATGAAGTTCATCACGGGGTGAAAATTTCTGATAGTTCTTTAGTTGCTGCTGCTACTTTATCTAGTCGTTATATTAGCGATCGCTTTCTCCCAGATAAAGCTATTGACTTAGTAGATGAAGCCGCAGCCAGATTGAAAATGGAAATTACCTCCAAACCCGAAGAATTAGATGAAATTGATCGGAAAATTCTCCAACTAGAAATGGAGAAACTTTCTTTACAAAAAGAAAGTGATTTGGCTTCCCGCGAACGTTTAGAGAGACTAGAAAAAGAACTAGCTGATCTCAAAGAAGAACAACGCGCACTTAGCATTCAATGGCAATCTGAAAAAGATATCATCACCAAAATTCAATCTATCAAAGAAGAAATTGATCGAGTCAACTTAGAAATTCAGCAAGCAGAAAGAAACTACGATCTCAACCGTGCTGCTGAACTGAAATACGGTAAATTAATAGAGTTGCATCGGCAATTAGAAGTCGTAGAAAGCGAACTTGCCAACGCTCAAGGAACGGGTAAATCCTTATTGAGGGAAGAAGTCACCGAAGCCGATATTGCGGAAATAATTTCTAAATGGACAGGAATTCCCATCAGCAAACTGGTGGAATCGGAAAAAGAAAAATTACTGCATTTAGAAGATGAACTGCACAACCGTGTCGTCGGCCAAGCCGAAGCCGTGACAGCAGTAGCCGATGCCATTCAACGTTCTCGCGCTGGACTTGCTGACCCAAATCGTCCCATTGCTAGTTTTATTTTCCTCGGACCAACAGGTGTAGGTAAAACCGAATTAGCCAAAGCTTTAGCCGCATATATGTTTGACACGGAAGAATCTTTGGTACGGATTGATATGTCAGAATATATGGAGAAACACACCGTTTCTCGACTAATTGGCGCACCTCCTGGATATGTGGGTTATGAAGAAGGGGGACAATTAACTGAAGCTATTCGTCGTCGTCCTTATGCGGTAATTTTATTCGACGAAATTGAAAAGGCACATCCCGACGTATTTAATATTTTCCTGCAAATTCTCGATGATGGTCGTGTCACCGATTCCCAAGGTCGAACCGTGGATTTTAAAAATACCATTATCATCATGACCAGTAACATCGGTTCTCAATATATTCTGGATGTCGCTGGTGATGATTCTCGGTATGATGAAATGCGTCATCGGGTGATGGAAACAATGCGAAATAGTTTCCGTCCTGAGTTTTTAAACCGTGTTGATGAAATTATCATTTTCCACAGTTTGCAGAAATCAGAATTACGGCAAATCGTGCAGTTCCAAGTAGATAGACTCAGACAAAGATTGAGTGACAGAAAAATGTCTCTGCGACTTTCTGGTGCTGCTCTTGACTTTTTAGCAGAAGTAGGTCATGACCCTGTGTTTGGTGCTAGACCATTAAAACGAGCAATTCAGAGGGAGTTAGAAACCCAAATTGCTAAATCTATTTTACGTGGTGAATTTAACGATGGTGATACAATCTTTGTCGATGTCCAAAATGAGCGTCTGGCCTTTAGTCGTTTACCTGTAGAAGTATTTACCAGTTAATTAAACTGCTGAATTAAACTTATCAACCCGGTTTTTTATACTAGCCGGGTTTTTGATATTTAGGTGGAATTCAAGTTTTTCAAAGGCGAAAATTCAGTCAACGCACATGAATAATAAAATCCCCAAATTTTTGAATAAGTGGGGGTTATAAGTAGGAGTAAATATCCAACAGGAGTGCTATATATGTCCTTAGAACAAGTTGAAATTTTTTATGAAATGTTGAGTTCAGAACCAGCTATATATGAAGGATACTTAAATCAATGTTGTCAACGAGGAGTTTTTGACAGTTATCACTGGGATAAAACAAAAATTGTGAATTTTGCTGCTACTCTTGGCTATAGCTTTACTGAAGGTGAATTAGAGGAATTATGGTTTGCTAGTGAACCTATAAGATTTAGTCGTAATATTGACACTCCCCGACCCAAAGGTAGGGGAATTGGGAGCATCCCAAATATGTAAGTTTATTTTTTCTGAGCTTCTAACTTAAACAAGACCTGAGATGAACGAAGCACGTTCGCGAAGCGTGCCGATAGCTTGCGTGGCGACGCAGAAGCTATAGGCATAGTAGCGAAGAATACGAAGGTAAGAAGAAAGAAGAGAGTTTTCAGATACTTATTCTGTATTTTTGCAAAATTGGGATGCTACCGGGAAAGTCTTAAGTAGCCCAAAAACGGACTTTTAAAGGTGTAGTCCAAGCTGCTTTTGGCAGCATGATACAGATATCAATGCTGCAATTAAGATTAGAAATGAAGGCTGGCGAATTTTGGAGTTAGGAACTAGCTCTTCTGCCCTGGGAGGGGATGTCAGACTAAAGACTTCTGGACGTAAAAATCCACGCTTGTCTGAGGCAATCCCCAATGAATTGGGAAGCCTACACCTTACCGTCAGGTCGGTGTAGATAGTTCACCTCTAAAATTCATTGCCCTCTTGTTGTACAAACTCTTCTTCTTCTGGGGTCGAAATTCGCCCTAAAATTTGATTACGATGAGGAAAGCGCCCAAAACGAGAAATAATTTGCAGATGTTCAAAAGCATATTTAATTGCACTAGCACTGTCAGGATCATGACTAAGTTGCTGAAATAGCTTCACACATTGACGCTGATGAGCTAAGTCTTCACTGTGTTCAAAGGGTAAGTAAATAAACCAGCGTTGTACAGGCAATAGTTCCTGATCATAGCCTTGTGCGACAGCGTGTTGCGCTACTGAAAGTGCTTCCCAGTCAGTTGCGAAGGCTTCTGGGGTATTGCGAAACATATTGCGGGGAAATTGATCTAGCAGCAAAATCAAAGCTAGACAGCTTTGTGGTGCGTTCATCCAATCGTCTAAGTAGCCTGTTGCTGCTTTTTGGTAATCTGCGAGAAAATTGCTGCGGATTTCCCGGTCAAAGTCTGGTTCTTTACTAAACCATATTTGTCGGGGTTTACCGTAACCTGGTTCATCTGGATGACCAAACCAAAGTTCCAAAATAGCTGTTACCTGTGACATTACTGTTATTGACTATTACAAAGCACTTGTCGCATTTTACGCATATTTTCAGGTAACTCCAAGTTCATTGCTTGTTGAATAAAAATTGAGGGGATGGGAATATTCGGTGTTGCTTGGACTGTATAGGCTAACAATGTGCCATTTCCCATGTCTTTGAGTTCTAAGTTGGCATGGAAATCTTGAAAAGTCCCCTTTTCCATGCGAAATTGTATTTGCTGTCCCAAGACTTCGACAACATTGAGGTAAATTTCTACTTGGGCTGTAAAAAACAAAAAAGCTTTCTGTGCTGTTTGATACAGAAATTTTACCTCGCCTTTGGATATTATCTCGCTTTTGGTGATATCAGGGAAATATTGCACCCAACGGGGGTAATCTGTGATCTGCTGCCAGACATGGGAACGCACCAAGGGTAAATACATCGAAGCTGTGACGTTACCACCCCACATAGTATGCGATCGCGTTTGCAGCAAAATTTCACCTTGGATCAGCAAATTTTCCTTGTCTTGACTCCACAACATATCTGAACCTTTAATAGTTGAGTCTGAGATATAAAACGCAGACATATTTATTAGGATCACTCCTCACATCATCTACCAAATAAAGACTGGAAATTGTAAAGCTTTAGATTTGATAGATTTCACGAACCGCACTCAATTCTAATTACAGTTCACTTTGTTCTTATTCTGGACATGATTTAATTTAAGTTTATTCTGCCTAAAAACACTCATATTCTGTATTTACAATTACTGAGTTAGCTAAATTTACGTAAATCACTGTTCTTGCTCCAGACTTGGAGATGAAAATTTGAGTGGATAACGGCTAGAATGACATCAAGGCCATCTAAATCCCAAGTTGCAATCTTTGGTTGTAAGTTTTATCTTAGTTCGGCATTCTACCTTATATTCATGTCTAATTTTGAGTTTAACTGGAAATTTAGCTGAAATTGAGAGGAAAATCGGGTGAACCAATCTTTTTTAAATCGCAAGTTAACCCAAATTTTGGGTATCCTTCTCGGTACTGGAATAGCCTTATTAATACTTAGAGGCTTGGAGATTCTTACTTTTATTCCCGGTGGTGTGATTTTGCTATTGTTGTTGGGAGCGATCGCACTAGGAATTTTCAGTTACTTTCAAAGAAGATTGTGGCGTTTTTAGCCAGATGTAAATTTATTAAATCATTCAGGAGATAGATATATTTCCTAGCCGATATGATAAATGTATATATTTATGCCTATAAACAAAAATCTTTCAGGGGCAAAAAAATGACAAAGTATGTATGTACCGTCTGTGGCTATATATACGACCCAGAAGTAGGCGATGCTGATGGTGGCATAGAACCAGGAACAGCTTTTGAAGATATCCCTGATGATTGGGTGTGTCCAGTCTGCGGTGCAACAAAAGAAGATTTTGAACTGGTGGAAGAGTGAAAATAACCGCTAACCTAGTTAAGTAGGTGCTAGTGAGACATTTTTAAAGTTGTTACCTTTGCAAATTGTAGTTATTGGTGGTGGGGCAGCGGGATTTTTTGGCGCGATTACTGCCGCTGAGAGTAACCCCCAAGCCCAAGTTACTTTAATCGAAGCCAGTCAGCGACCCCTAGCAAAAGTTCTCATTTCCGGTGGGGGAAGGTGTAACGTCACTCATGCTTGTTTTTCTCCTGAAGAGTTAGTTCTAAATTACCCCAGAGGTGGTAAAGCGTTACGGGGTGCTTTTACTCGTTTTCAACCCCTAGACACCGTAGCTTGGTTTGCCGCTCATGGTGTAAATTTAAAAACTGAAGCTGATGGGCGGATGTTTCCCATTACAGATCGTTCCGAAACTATTGCAGAATGTCTGATTAAAGCTGCTTTTACTGCTGGGCTAGAACTGAGTATTGGTACACCTGTCATTTCTGTGCAGCGACAAAACGAAGGTTTTGAAATTATTCTCAGGTCGGGAGAAACTAAATATTGCGAGCGTCTACTTTTAGCTACAGGTAGCAGCTTAATAGGTCATAAAATCGCCAGAGAGTTAGGCCATCACATCGAATCCCCCGTTCCCTCTTTATTTACTTTCAACATTGCTGACCCTAAATTGCAAGCATTAGCAGGAATTAGCGTTAATCCTGTAAACCTGCGTTTATCCGTTGCAGGTAACAAACTATTACAACAAACTGGTCCTTTGTTAATTACCCACTGGGGCGTAAGTGGCCCAGCAGTGCTGAAACTTTCGGCTTGGGGCGCAAGGATACTCCATCAAAACCGCTATCAATGCAAATTAATCATTAATTGGTTGCCAAACTTACAACAAGACGAAGTTAGACAAAGGCTTTTGGGTGTAAAACAGGAATGGGGACAAAAAGCGATCGCTCTCCATCGTGGTGTAGACTTACCCCACAGGCTTTGGCAATATCTCATTGCCCGTATTGGTATTACTACTGAAGACCGTTGGGCTGAAATACCTAACAAGACCTTAAATCAGCTAGTTCAAGAAATTTCTCAGGGAGAATACTTAATTAGTGGCAAAGGTGCATTTAAGGAAGAATTTGTTACCTGTGGGGGTATCAACCTCAAGGAAGTTAACTTTAAGACAATGGAAAGTAAGCTAGTTCCTGGTTTATACTTTGCTGGCGAAATCTTGGATATAGATGGTATCACCGGCGGCTTTAACTTCCAAAGTGCTTGGACAACAGCCTATTTAGCTGGACAGGCAATGGCTAACGAAGAAGAGTGAAAGTTTGATTTAATCATCAACATATTTCGTATGTATTTATACTAGCATTAAATATTAGACATTTTTTATTACTTGCGGAAGTGAAAAATATGTCTTAATATATATGGCAAAAAGCTGTATATTATGAAAATGATAGCTGCTCAATATAGTTTTACTTCACACAATCAAAATAAATTAGACCCCTGTTATAGCCTTAATGTAAATCTTTATTAAAGATACTGATACCCTGATAATATAAAATCATAAAAATGCTACTTTAGACTGATGACAAAGTTTATGGATGTTTACTTCCTAGTAGATACCAGCCTAATGATAGCTGTAATTTCACTTAAGTATACTTAGAAATTAGTTTTACCCATCCGCTTAAGTAGCAGATTAGAAATACTTTCTCAAACCATAAATACGGTTTTATCCAAAAGCTAGTTATCCCATCAAAGGTATATAAAACTATGTTGCAGCAAAGCATACCTAATTTTCAATTAAGTGAAGCAGCATTGGATTTGCGCGCTCCCCTATCCTCCAAAATCAGAAAAGGAGGATGGTGGCTGCGAATATTCACACTAGTGTCAGTAGATTTTACTCTTTTAACAATTGCTTGGATATTAGCTGAATATAGGGCTTTCTGGCATGGAGAAAATTTTTATTCCTCGATGTTAATCACTATTTTTATCCAAATCGGTGCGTTAGCTGTCCAAGGCACTTATGAACCAGGGAATAAGCGTCATGACTATGGGAATATGATTAAAACCATGATTTTTGCTCATGGTATAATTCTGCTAGTCTGTATTTTGTATCAACCAATTGAAGACATTTCCCGTTTCACATTAATCGCGTTTTGGTTTACGAGTACATCTTTGATTTGTAGTGGAAGATTCGGTGTTAATTTGTTACTTGAATATCTGCGAAGCAAAGAAAAATTAGGAAAAAATTCTATTTTTATTATTTGCTCTGAAGATGAAAGAGAACAAATTATCGGCTTTATACAAAAGGAAAACCGTTACAAGATATTAGGGTTTAGCAATTCTGATTCATTAGACAAATCCAATCGTCTGGAAACCTTAGAAAAAATTAATCAATTGGGTGCAACAGAAGTTTTAGTTTCTTGGGATGCTATTAAAAATAGGATGTTTTTATGCTGGCTATTTCAAGCATCTGGAATTATGGTACATATTGTACCAATGGAATTAAAACCAATTTATAGAGATACAGTATTTCATAACATTGGGGGCATGACTTGTTTAAGTTTTGTCTCTCCAGTGCTAACAGGTAGAGATTTCTGGTTGAAGCGGGTTTTTGATTTTTGTTTTTCATCATTATTCCTCCTGTCTACCTTTCCGATATATATAGCTATAGCCATAGCCATCAAATTAGACTCACCAGGACCAATATTTTATAAACAAACCCGCATAGGTTTAAGCAGCCAAGAATTTAAAGTATGGAAATTCCGTACCATGAGAACTGATGCGGACAAAATGCAAAAAGAATTAGAAGCACTAAATGAAACAAAAGATGGCGTTCTTTTTAAAATTAAAGATGATCCTCGCGTCACCCGTGTAGGTAAATTTCTGCGTCGTTATAGCTTGGATGAATTACCACAACTGTTTAATGTGGTTTTGGGAGAAATGAGTTTAGTAGGTCCACGTCCTTTACCGACAAGAGATGTTGATAAGTTTTCTGAACGTCATTTTATCCGACAAGAAGTATTACCAGGAGTAACTGGAATGTGGCAAGTTTCAGGACGTTCAGATATTTTAGACTTTGACCAAGTGATGAAACTTGACCTTAGATACATTGAAAACTGGTCACTTTGGTTAGATTTTCAGATACTCTTCAAGACAGTGCAGGTAGTATTGAAGAAAGAAGGTGCATACTAAAACTGCTTATTTAAAACTATGGACTCTAACAATTACACAGAAGAGATAGACTTTCATCAGTACTGGCTGGTTCTAAAACGGCGTTTCCCACCAGCCGTAGGATTATTTAGCGTTGTTGTTCTCCTATTCGCATCACTAGCTAACTTTCAAAAGTCAAGTTATGAAGTACAAGGTAAACTACTCTTCAAAGTAGATCGTACTTCTTCACTTATAGGAGTTGGGAAAGATGCACAGGATATTCCCATGCAGCTAGATAAGAAAGACCCGATAAGTACAGAAATAGAAGTAATTACTTCTCAACCGCTTTTGCAGAAGACTATTGATGCACTAAAAATCACAGATCTAGCTGGAGTTCCTATCAAAGCTGAAGTATTAAAAAAGCAACTAAAACTGAAAAATATTCCTGGAACTGATGTACTGCAAATTTCTTACAAAAGCAGTAATCCACAGGAAGCAGCCGCACTAGTTAATAATCTCATGAGCCTTTATATCAGAGAAAATATTCTGACAAATAGGGCAGAAGCAACTTTAGCTAGGGAGTTTATTGCTAAACAACTTCCTACGAGTGAAATTACTGTTCAGAAAGCAGAAATGGCTCTGCGCCATTTTAAAGAAAAGAACCAGATTATCTCTTTAGAAGAAGAAGGAAAAAGAGCAGTAGAGGTGATTGCCGAGTTAGACCAAAAAATCAGTATAGCTCAGTCTGAATTGGCAAATGCAAATGCTAGAGCAATTGAACTTAGAAAAAGGTTAGGCTTAGATCCTTTACAAGCGATGAGTTTAATTGCACTCACCGAATCTTCTGGAGTACAGCAAGTCCTGAAAGAACTGCAAAATTTAGAAGAAAACTTAGCTCTGGAACAAAGCCGATATTTAGACTCAACTCCAGAAATTGTTAGTTTGAAAGCTAAAGAAGCCGCAATTAAGGCTGTATTACAAGAGCGGATTAGCCAGATTATTGGTAATAAGCAGCCAGTAGATATCAGTAATTTACAAATAGGAGAACTCAAACAAAAAATAACTTATGATTTTATAGGTACAGAAACACAACGCTTAGGTATAGCTAAAGAATTAAATGCTTTATATAAATCCAAAGCTAGTTATAAAAAACAATTAGACAATTTGCCGAAATTAGAGCAAGATCAGCGAGAGCTAGAAAGAAGATTGAAAGCTGCTCAGTCTACTTATGCAGTTCTTTTAGAGAATTTACAAGAAGCACGAGTTGCAGAAAATAAAAATACCAGTAAAGCTCGTATTATAGAACCAGCAATAGTTCCTGAAAACCCTTCTAATTCTAAAAAAATTATTAAGATAGCATTAGGAATTGTAGTAGGATTTATCTGCGGTATTGCTATCATAATCATTCTGGAAATCCAAGATAAGTCTATTAAAACTCCCAAAGAAATCAAAGGAATATTCAAATATACATTGCTGGCAAGTATTCCTGCTTTGTCACAAAAGAAAAATATTGTTTTGGGTAACAAAAATGTGGAATGGCCGATTCCAGAGCTACCAGTTTTGGACAAACAGCATCAGCAAATAGCAGAGATATATCGCCTCCTCCAGGTTAATCTCAAATTTCTCAGTTCAGAGCAAGCCCTAAAAGTAATTGTAGTCACAAGTGCCGTTCTCAAAGAAGGTAAATCTACAGTTTCGGCAAATTTAGCCGTAGCGATCGCACAGTTAGGTCGTAAAGTCTTATTAGTAGATGCTAATATGCGTCATCCAGTGCAACATCAGATATGGAACATTAATAATACAGTTGGTTTGAGCGATGTGATTGTTGATCAAATAGAATTTGAGGCTGCTATCCAACGAGGAATAGATAATTTAGATGTACTGACCAGCGGGGATATTCCTTTTAATCCTTTATCTCTGCTTGATTCTAAACGGATGGTTTCCTTAATTGAAGATTTTTCTCAAAATTATGATTTTGTGATTATAGATGCCCCTCCACTAGTAGTAGGTGTGGAAGCTTTGACTTTAGGAAAAATGACAGATGGGCTTTTGTTAGTAGCAAGACCAGGAATAATAGATATTACTAGTGCTACTACTGTTAAAGAATCTTTAGATAAATCAAAATCAAATGTTTTAGGTCTTGTTATAAATGGGACGACTTGGGAATCTCAATCAGACAAATACTCCTACTATTTTAGTCCGGCTCCAGTTCAGATAAAGTCTAAGGAGATTAATCAATATCTAATAGATGATCGAAAAAATAGCAAGACTGATCAAAAAGTGAATTTTATAAATGATATTTTCAGCAATTTAAAAAAATAAAAAATTATGAATGGTAGCAAAAAAATATTTCAACAAAGCCAGTTAATTATTATCAAAATATTATCCCCCAATTAAAGATTAACCATCCCTAATTTTATTGGCAACTTCATGTTTAAAAACCTATCTAACATTAGCTCAAAATTAAGTCCTAATTTATATAAATTCATTGGTAACACCGCTTGGTTATTGGCAGATAAAGTGTTGCGAATGGGTGTAGGACTATTTGTAGGACTTTGGGTAGCTCGTTATTTAGGTCCAGAAAAATTTGGTATCTATAACTATGCGATCGCCTTTGTCTCAATGCTGACTCCCCTCTCAACCTTGGGACTAGATCAAATTGTTATCCGTAATATTATTCGTGATCCCCAGGAGAGAAATCAAGTTCTTGGTACTGCATTTATTCTCAAATTTATTGGTGGTCTAGTTACTTTAACATTGACAATTTGTGGAATTGGCCTACTTCGTCCTGGAGATATTTCTATTCGTTCATTAGTAGGAATTATCGCTATCGGCACGCTTTTTCAAGCATTTGATACAATTGATTTTTTCTTTCAATCCCAGCAGCAGTCAAAATATACAGTTTTTGCTAGAGGGATAGCATTTGCTTTAAGTAGTCTTGGTAAGATAGTGCTAATTCAAATCCAAGCACCTCTGATCATGTTTGCGGGGATTTGGTCAGTCGAACTTGCTTTTGGAGCAGTTGGACTAGTATTTGCATATCACTTACAGGGTCATATTATCAAAAATTGGCGATATAACTTTAATTATGCCAAAAATTTACTTCAAGATAGTTGGACGCTAATTTTTTCTAGCATTGTCATCATGATCTATATGCGAATAGACCAGATTATGTTAGGACAGATGATTGGCGACCAAGAAGTAGGAATTTATTCCGCTGCTGTCAAAATATCAGAACTGTGGTATTTTGTTCCTATTTCTATTGCTAACTCAGCCTTCCCGGCAATTTTAGAAGCAAAAAAAACTAGTGAAAAACTTTATTATCAACGTCTAGAAAAACTGCTAGGATTAATGGCTTTATTATCCTATGCAGTAGCTCTACCAATCTGTCTCATATCTAAAGATATAGTCACTTTATTATATGGTCAAGGTTATGAAGAAGCAGGATTAATATTAACAACTCATATATGGACTGGTGTATTTGTCTCATCAGGTTTAGTGAGAAGCTTATGGACGACCACGGAAGGCTTCATGAAATTTGCTTTAGCCTCCACTACAATCGGCGCATTTATAAATATTGTCTTGAATTATTTTTTGATTAAAACTTATCACGGCTTAGGAGCAGCAATAGCTACAGTAATTGCTCAATTCTTCGCATCTTATGCCAGTAATTTATTTTTCCCACCTACCAGAAAAATATTCATCTATCAAACTAAATCATTGCTGTTGTTACCTTTTTTAAAGGTAATACAGAAAAAATTTAATTAAAATTTATTTTTGGAAGATAAAGCACAAGTTATTATGTATAATTATTTTTATTATCTGAATATTTATTGGAAAAACATATGTCGCATTTTCAACTTCAAACCCCTATCATTTTCATGATATTTAAGCGTCCAGATACTACCCAAAAAGTATTTGAAGCTATTCGTCAAGCCAAGCCATCAAAACTCTTAGTGATTGCTGATGGCCCTCGTCCAGACAGACCAGAAGAACTAGAACAATGTACTGCTACCAGAGAAATTATCGAGCAAGTGGACTGGGAATGTGAAGTTCTAAAGAACTACTCAGAACAAAATTTAGGGTGCAGAAAGCGAATTCCTAGCGGTTTAAATTGGGCATTTGAGCAAGTGGAAGAAGCAATTATTTTAGAAGATGACTGTTTGCCACATCCCACATTTTTTCGGTTTTGCCAGGAAATGTTAGATTACTATCGGCATGATACGAGAATTGGGTCTATCAGTGGAGACAATACTCCGCTAGGATATAGACGCACTAACGATAGTTATTATTTTTCTATCTATAATCGCTGTTGGGGATGGGCAACTTGGAAAAGAGTTTGGAAAAATTACGATGTAGATATGAAGCAATGGCCTCTATTTAGGGACAATAATTGGCTGCGTGATATCTTACTGGATGATTATGCAGTTAAAGTTTGGACAAACATTTTTAACTCTAATTATGATAACTTAAATGTTTGGGATTATCAATTTATGTTTTCACTCTGGATACAAGGCTATCTAAACATTATTCCTAATGTTAATCTGGTTTCTAATATTGGTTTTGGTGAGGGTGGAACTAACACATTCAATAGTGAAGATACCAGGGCTAATGTTCCTACTCAGTCCATGAATTTTCCTATTGAACATCCACCATTTTTAATTCGCGATACTCTTGCAGATGCTTTCACCCAAAAAAATGTTTACAATCCTTACAGTTTTCCCAAACGCATTAAAACTAAACTGAAAAAAATCTTTAAAGCCTAAAGTTTATTTACTATCTATATATCAATTCATGGACATTCAACCTCTAATTTTAAGTTTTTCCGATATCGAAGGTGGTGCAGCTCGTGCTACTTATCGATTACATCAAGGGTTACAGAGCATCGGTATCAAATCTCAAATGTTGGTACAAAAAAAATTGACCGATGACCAAGCAGTATCAGCGCCTAAAAACAATTTTGTTCGTAGTCTAGCTGGAACAAGAATTACCCTCGATGTTACGCCCCTAAAAATGTATCCTCGTCGCAATAAAGCTCTATTTTCTCCACAGTGGTTACCGGACAGAGTAAATCGTAATGTTGCCAAAATTGCTCCTAATATTATTAATTTGCATTGGATTAATGCTGGATATATACGCATAGAAACAATTGCTCAAATAAAGCAACCTTTAGTCTGGACTCTGCAAGATATGTGGGCGTTTACAGGTGGTTGCCATTACAGTCAAGAGTGCGATCGCTACACAGAATCCTGCGGAGCTTGTCCGCAACTAGACAGCAATAAAAATTGCGACCTATCTAGCTGGATATGGCAGCGCAAAGCCAAAGCCTGGAAAAATCTTGATCTAACCATAGTTACAACCAGTTCATGGATGAGCAAATGTGCAAGTTCTAGTTCCCTATTTAGAAATTTACCAATTGAAGTTATTCCCACCGGACTTGATACGAAAGTCTATAAACCCATTAATCAAAAATGGGCTAGAGAAGTTTTACAATTACCCCTAGATAAGCAACTCATTCTTTTTGGTTCTCTCAATGCCACAAGTGATAAAAGAAAAGGATTTCACTTATTAAAAGAAGCCCTACAAGGCTTAAGTTCAAAAAAAAGTCTAGATAATTTAGAGTTAGTAGTTATTGGTGCTTCTCATGCGGAAAAATCTCTTGATATTGGCTTCAAAACTCATTATTTAGGTACATTCCATGATGATATTTCTCTAGCTATGGCTTATTCAGCCGCAGATGTATTTGTCTTACCCTCCACTGAGGATAACTTGCCTAATACGATTATGGAAGCTATGGCATGTGCTACACCTTGTGTTGGTTTTAATGTGGGTGGTATACCTGACATGATTACTCATGAGAAAAATGGTTATTTAGTCCAAGCTTATAACACCCAAGACTTAGCGCAAGGGATTATGTGGGTATTAGAAGATGAGGAACGACATCACAAATTATCGTATCAAGCTCGTGAGAAAGCAGAACAGGAATATGCTCTAGAAATTCAAGCTAGTCGCTACGCATCTCTTTTTAGTAAGATTTTGTCTTCCCAGAAACAGCATCATATTTAACTTTTAAGCCGTTATAGGATATTTTTCAATCCTAATTTACGGTTCTTATGGGTGATTACAAGTTATGGCTATACAATCCTCAGTATGTTAGCAAATGGCTAATTTTACATTAGTCTACAAGTCTGTACTTTGCTTGTGTAGTAGCGTCTTAATCTACGGTAGACATAGCCTCTGTAATATTCACCTAATACTTTTGAAGCATCCTCTTAGTCAATTAGGAGTCCTAAACAATTGATTAATAAGGTTTTACAGAATTTATTCAGAGGCTTAGAGGTAAGTATAGGTGTCTTATTACTTTTGTTTGCTGATAATCTCAACATACCTAGCAATGTAGGAACCGCCTTAAATGCACTCACTTATCCAATTGTTTTAATTTTGGTTATTAGTCAAAGCAAGCGTATTATTTATATTTTGAGCAAAGATGTATCTTTGGTGTTTTTAGTCATGCTTGCTTTGTTATCAAATATATGGTCTCAATCCATTGATATCACCTCTCTTCAGAGTAGAGCTTTATTACGTAACACTTTATTTGCTACTTACTTAGCCGCCCGCTACTCACCTGTAGAAATGATTCGCTTGCTGTCTTCGAGCATGAGTATATCAATAATTATGAGTATAACTCTGGGGATAGCTATGCCATCTATTGGTACTGAGATTGTTAATGGTCTTCTTACTTGGAGGGGCATTTATTCATTCAAGCAATTTCTAGGTCGAGTTATGGCAATATCATCAGTGGTTTTTTTGATTAGAAGCTTGGACAAAAAATATAATCGGTTGTTTTCATGCCTGGGACTTAGCTCTAGTATAATGCTAATTTTATTATCTCAAAGCAGAACATCTTTAATACTATTAATAACCGCTATATTCCTATTGCCTGTATACAAAATACTCACCCAATCCACCAAAATACGGATAATTCTTTTTATTATTTTTGGCATAGCTTGCATTAGTGTGATGGCTATAATTTTACCTAATCTTGAATTTATAGTAGTAGATTTATTAGGTAAAGATATGGAATTTAATGGGCGAACTCCAATATGGACTTTAACTATAGAAAAAGGTTTAGAGCGGCCTTTTTTTGGATATGGTTATGCTGGATTTTGGAAATCAGATGATGCTCTTTACGTACTCAATAACACTTGGGGTGGAAGTATTATGGCTAAAACAGGAGCCTTTCATGCTCACAATGGTCTTTTAGATATATTTATGCAATTAGGTTTTGTAGGACTAGGACTGTTTATTATTAACTTAATAAGTTTATGTTATAGAGTAATTAAAATAATTATAGCTACTAAAACATTAGAAAGCTTTTGGATGCTACAAATTATTGTTATAAAAATGATTTTAAATCAAGTAGAAGTTATTACTATTCTTTCACCAAATAACATTTTTTGGATTCTTTATGTCTATATAGCTTTTTCATCTGCTGTTTGGTATAGGCGGCTATGTCACAATCAGCCAGCTATATAGGTAGCTAAAATAAATCAGAAAAAATTATTCAAATCTAGAGGAGTATATCAAGTAAATGAATAGGTCCAATTTAGCCATAATTATGACTTGCCATAACAGAAAAGAAATAACATTAGCTTGTCTGCAAGAACTGTACCAACAAAATGTGAAAGTTGACGTTTATCTAGTAGATGATGGCAGTTCTGATGGCACATCAAATAGTGTCCGAGATTCATATCCTGAAGTCAATATACTGCAAGGAAATGGCAACCTTTTTTGGGGGGGAGGAATGCGATTGGCATTTGGGGAGGCACTTAAACAGGAATACGAATTTTACATATGGTTGAATGACGATACAATGCTCACTCCTGATGCCATTAATAAATTACTGCAAATTCACAATCATCTAGCACAGCAGGGTCATAGGGATACGATCATTGTCGGCTCCACACAAGATCCAATTACAGGATCAGCAACCTATGGTGGTGCAGTGCGCTCAAAGCATTGGTATTCAAACAAATTCGAGTTTGTTGCACCAGGTGAAGAACCACAGCAGTGCGACACAATGTATGGTAATTGCGTACTTATTCCCAATTCAGTCGCTCAAAAAGTCGGTAATTTAGACCCTGCCTTCATTCATACTTTCGGTGATCTTGACTACGGACTCAGGGCAAAAAAATTGGGCTGCACTGTCTGGACGGCACCTGGATATATAGGTAGTTGTTCCAAGAATTCAGTCCGCGACAGTTGGGCAGATACCAAACTTCCCATCCATAAACGTCTGCAAAAAGTAACTCAAATCAAAGGGTTTCCAGTGCGTGCATGGACTATATTTACCCGCAGACATTCAGGCCCTTTTTGGTATCTTTATTGGTTTCTACCGTATATCAGAGCAATCATTGGCTACAAAAATTTACAAGTCTCAGCCACCTTTGCCGAGGATTAATTTTACCAAGCTGCTGAGTTTCCCACTTAACCCAGTCACCTTATGAATCAAACATCATACAATTTTTTAGGCATTCACGCCCAGGCGTTGACTATTACCGAACTTAATTCGCTCATCGGGACAGCGGTCAAACAGGATGAAAAGTGGATAATTGCCAATCATAATTTACACAGTCTATATCTATATCATCACCAGCCCAAAATGCAGGACTTTTATGCCAAAGCAGATTACACACATATAGATGGTATGGCCTTGGTACTACTAGGGCAGCGTCTTGGACTGCCTTTACAACGTGAACACAGAGTTACCTATGCAGACTGGGTATGGCCTCTCATGGCAGATGCCAGCCAACAAGGATGGCGGATTTTTTATTTAGGATCGAAACCAGGAGTAGCTGAAACAGGAGCTACTATCCTCCGAAATAAGTTTCCTGGTTTAGAAATAATGACCACTCATGGCTACATCAATCCTAGTGCAGATAGCCAAGAAAACCAGGAAGTTTTAGCAAAAATTAAGGCTTATCAACCACACATATTGATGGTAGGTATGGGTATGCCCCGGCAGGAAAACTGGATTCTCGATAACCTAGAACAGATTTGTGCCAACGTTATTCTTCCTAGCGGTGCTTGTATAGACTACGTAGCCGGTGCAATACCTACTCCTCCCCGTTGGATGGGGCGGTTGGGATTTGAGTGGCTATACCGCTTGTTGAGTGAACCGAAAAGGCTGTGGAAACGCTATCTACTCGAACCTTGGTTTATCCTCAAACTATTCTTACAGGAAATGTTGATTAAGCAGTTTAAAACTAATTAACTGCATACCTGACAAACAATAATTTATTGAATATGCGGTTACTAATTGTCTCTACTCTCGATTCTGACCAACCATTTGGAGCATTCACTAGACCTTTTTATCTCGGACAGTATCTAGCTAAACACTTTGATTTATGTCAGATGGGATTAAATTGTGCCAGGGTTGATTACGCAAAATCTGTGTCTGTCGGTTCTAGAAGTTTATTGGCTTATGTACGGGCAGTACAAAAATACATCACTGAATTTAGTCCAGATATTATCTACGCCCAAGAGACATTACCAGGATTAGCAGCTTTAATTGCTGTCACCCTGAGCAGATACAAAAAATGCCATTTGGTGTTTGATTTTCATACTCTTTCTGCTTTTGAATACTGGACTCGCCTTTCTTCTACTACTAATAAATTTCAAGAATTTAAGCAATTTATTAAAACCTACATTGCTCAAGGAATACTGTTATTCGCAAATTGTTCTGTCATTGCCGCGAGTGCTGGAACTGTGCAAATGATTCCGCAATGGTATCCCACTAGATCAAGCAAGATTTATAGTGTGGGAAATGGAGTTTCTGAAGATTTATTGCAAGCTCCATTTGTTTCTACCCCAGATCCCTATCAGCATTTGCGTCCTGCAAAAATTGCCGTTGTAATTGCTCCCAAAACATATCAATTTCCTAGTAATGATATGTCAGTTGATATGACAATAGAAGTTGCTAGACATCTGCAAGATGAGATGCAAGAGATTCATTTTGTTGTCATTGGCAGAAATGCAGAAGATTTAAAATCATCTTTACCTGCAAATATTACTTTTATTGGCTTTTTGCAAAGTCGCAGCGATTTTATTGCTCATTTAGCTCACGCCGATATTTGCTTATTGCCATTTCCTGAAACTGCGGTTGCTGGTGGTGCGCGTAATAAAGCACTAGATTTTTTAGCACTAAAAAAATTAGTTATATCAACACCCGAAGGGATGAGAGGTTTAGAAGAATTTCGCCACCAGGAACATCTTATAGTTACGGGTTACGCTGTGGAAGAATTCGCTCACACTGTCCAAGAAGCATCTGCAAATTTACCAAAATATCAGCCTCTAGCAGATACAGCTTATTTATTAATTCAAAATCAGTATTCTTGGCAGTCAATGGCTGATCAGGTAGCTGATATATTCAACAATCAAGTACATAAGAAAATTTGATGAGATAAATGTCTGGAATGACACTAAAATATACGCAATTTTACTAATAAAAATGGCGGCAGAAGATTGCAAATGACAAAAAAAATACTACTCAACCGAAGACAAATTTTACAATTAGGGCTAGGAAGTTTAGCTGGAATAGGAACTTTAGCATTAGGTCGAGCTAAATCTTGGAGCAAACAAATCAGCTCCCTGGATAATCCAAATAGAAAGTTTACAGTTATTGGTACAGCTTCATTAAAAGAACGCGCCGCAGATAAAGGTTTATTTTATGGATCAGCAGCTAGAAATAATCCTCTATCGTCTGATCAAACGTTTATAGCTAATTTTATTCAAGAGTGTGGCATATTAGTCCCGGAATGGGACCAAAAATGGACAAGTTTGCGCCCCAATATATCCACATTTGACTTTACTTATGCTGATCGTTTAGCTAAGTTTGCAAAATCTCACGATATGTTGTTACGAGGCCATACTTTAGTTTGGCACCAAAACTTACCAGCATGGTTTCAGGAAGAGGTCAATGGCAGCAATGTTGAACAAATTTTGCAGCAACATATTAATACAGTAGTTGGACGTTATGCTGGAAAAATACACTCCTGGGATGTAGTTAACGAGGCAATTAATGTTAAGGATGGACGTTCTGACGGTTTGCGTCAAACCCCCTGGTTGCAACTTATGGGTCCTGATTATCTGGATTTCGCTTTTCGGGCAGCAGCAGCAGCCGATCCAAAAGCTTTGTTGGTATATAATGAATATGGTTTAGATTACGATTCTAGGGATGACAAAGCCAAGAGAAGTGCTGTTTTGAAACTATTAGAAGGTTTAAAATCAAAAGGTACGCCCATACACGCTCTGGGTATACAAGGTCACTTAAATGGTGCTGGTAACTTCTTATTCAACCCCCGAAAATTCAGGTCTTTTCTGCGTGATGTAGCATCACTTGGTCTCAAAATAATAATCACAGAATTAGATGTATTAGATAAAGACTTACCTAAAAATATCAGTAAGCGTGATCGCATCGTAGCGGCAGCCTATGAAGATTATCTCTCAGCTGCATTGCAGGAAAAAGCAGTAATTGGCGTTCTCACTTGGGGACTGAGCGATCGCTATACTTGGCTGGCAGAGGACAACTCCTCTGGAGAACGTCTCTCATTACCATTCTCATTAAGACCCCTGCCTTTAGATGTTAACGGCAACCGCAAATTGGTCTGGAATGCGATCGCACGGGCTTTTGACCAAGCACCCATGCGTTTACCCCATTCCTCTTGATGATCAAACATAGTTTGCAAGAGTTTGATAACAATTTTGCACAGGTCTTGATTATACAGCGTATTCCAGGCTGCTAGCAGTAAAAATAAAGAGTGAAAAACCTATGCACCAAGATGATTTTACTACTGACCACTACTGTTTTCAGGAGTCTATCAGCCATATTTGATACTTCCTTTTCAGGCTCTTGAGTACATAATATGCAAAATCTGAAAAAAAAATCTTATAAAGCTTGCTACGTATAAGAAATAAGCCATATTTTTGAATATTATGGCAAAATATTCTCTCTTTCCCTTGTTCCCTGTTAAGAGTTCCCTGTTCCCTCTTACCGACTGGTAATTTAGCATAACAAGTACCGAAGATCCCCTTTTCATAACTAATTTCTTAAATTATTTTATTCTCAGGATGGATTTAGAAATGCAAATTTAGGGAACATTAAAGAAGAAGCCATTATTTCTATTTTATGGGGAAAGATAAATGAGTTTTAAGGATTATGAATACAATAAAAGTTAAGTTTTGAAAAAGTGGACATTGGATAAAGTAGTTTGGAGATAAATCTTAATGCTATTAAGTAAAATTATTCATCATTTCAGTGATTTAGTTAACGATCACAGTCTCACCTCTAACCCAGAACTAAACCCAGAAATTACCGGAGTTGCAGCTATAGATGAAGCTACAAACGGTACTATCAGCTATGTAGAAGGAGGAAAATTTGCCTCTTTCATCAATTCTACAGACGCTAGTGCTTTAATTTTACCCCTAAATGAAAAATTGCATCAGCAAGCCACAGAAAGGGGTATAGCCTGGTTAGCAACCCCAGAACCACGCTTATTATTTGCTCAAGCGATCGCTCTTTTTTACCAACCATATCAACCAACCCCAGAAATTCATCCCACCGCAGTTATTCACCCCACCGCCAAAATCGGTAATGATGTTTATATGGGCGCTCATGTTGTCATTTCTCAAGGTGCTGAAATTGGTCATGGTGTAATTGTTCATCCCAATGTCGTTATTTATCCAGATGCAACAATAGGCGATCGCACCATCTTACACGCTAACTGTAGCATCCATGAACGTACCCAAATCGGTGCAGATTGCGTAATTCATAGCGGTGCTGTCATCGGTGCAGAAGGTTTTGGGTTTGTACCTACCCGGACAGGTTGGCTAAAAATGGAACAGTCTGGTTATACCGTCTTAGAAGACGGCGTAGAAATAGGTTGTAACAGTGCAGTAGACCGTCCCGCAGTAGGAGAAACCCGCATTGGCAAAAATACGAAAATAGACAACTTAGTGCAGATAGGACATGGGTGTCAAATTGGTGCAGGTTGTGCTATCGCTGGACAAGCGGGAATGGCCGGAGGTGTGAAATTAGGAAACCGAGTCATTTTAGCCGGACAAAGCGGAATAGCGAATCAGGTCAAAATCGGAGATGGTGCGATCGCATCTGCTCAAGCAGGTATTCACAGTGATATTGCACCCGGAGAAATAGTTTCTGGCTCTCCAGCTTTACCACATAAATTATACCTGAAAGTATCTGCTGTTTATAGCCGTCTACCAGATATATATCAATCGCTCAAACAATTGCAACGTCAACTAGGGAAAAAGTCGGATTAATTTTGTTGGAGAACAGGTATCTTACCTGTTCTAATTTAGCACAATTTTGTGATGTTTGTTAACAATAAAGGTCAAAATATAGTGACAATTGCTAATTTGATTGTTGATAAAATTACAGATTTTACTAATTTGGAATTAGGCAACAATTCTAGCTATTACTCCAATCTTCACCCCCTGGTAATTGAGTAAGATAATCATCTATAACATCTGGCAATTCTCTATTTGTATAGTTATAGGTCATCGTTAATAATTCAGATACATTTAATATTAATTGGGGTTTATTTAACATCTGCGAAATTTCTTTTCGTTTTAATTTACCATTCAAAACCTCTAAACTTGCATCTGCTATTGCTGGTGTCATTTCATCTTCTAGGTAAATTTGCCATTCATCTTGATTGACGTAATAAAATTTTTTATTATCTTTGAGATTCACATCTTGAATCTCTAAAATTGCATAACGAATAGAAGCAGCCCAAGAATTTGTTAATCGCTGTTCTATTTGATTCTTAATTAAATGTATGAGCAGAATCTTTAAAAAAGATTTAATCTGTCGCAAAATAGCCTTTTTACTCATTCCCTCTAGTTCATCCACAATTGCCAAAGCATCTGTATAACGTCCTTCTACAATGCTATTTCTGAGGTCGATTAATTCCTGTGTCATCTGTATTAACCTCAAACTATAAACAAGTGAATATTTATTTATCCAGTCTATGATTGTATTTTATAGTTAAATCTGTTCATTTGTCTAACTCAAACAAGCAGGTTTTGATCTATTCTGAAGATGAAGCCATCACAAGCGCGGAGACTGAAAATTGTGAAGTTACATAAACCAATATTGGTGGGAGGACTAGGTTTGTCCTTCTCCCTGTGGATGTTAGACAGCTGGCATGATTCAATAGTACAGGTAGGAGAGTTTGCCCTGTTGAGTGCTTTAGCTGTTGGTGGGGGTTTCTGGTTATTGCAGAAAAATCGCCCCCAATGGGGTGAACAGCTAGATAATATAGTTGTAGATAGGGCATCTGTAGAAAGTGCAATAAATAAAACTGAGGTTGTCATTAACCAACTGGCACAAGAAGCAGTCAACCATCCAAACTTAACAACCCTACGAGAACAACTTGCTAAGTTAACCTTAGAGTTAGATAGACGAGAAATTCAAGTTGCTGTTACTGGTGGAAAATCGGTAGGTAAAAGTACGGTTATTCAAATTCTCAAGAATGTAGAAACTTTATCTACAACGTCTCTACAATATACAGAAACAGCACCTTTATTTGCAGGACTGAGTGAAAATTCTGATGCAGTCGCATTATCAGAACTGCAAAAATTTGATTTTGTCTTATTTCTTACCAATGGAGATTTGACAGATTCAGAATTTCAAGTTTTGCAACAACTAAAAGCAGAAAAACAATCAACATTGCTGGTTTTCAACAAACAAGACCAGTATCAACTAGATGAACGTGGGACAATTTTACAATCTTTAAAACAGCGAATCTCAGGTAATGTAGTCGCAACTTCAGCTTCTCCCTTACCGGTGAAAGTGAGAAAACATGAACCTGATGGTACTGTGCAAGAATGGATGGAACAACCAAAACCAGATGTTCAACAGTTGACACAGCAGTTAGAAGAAGTTTTAGCACAGCAAGGACAGCAGCTAGTTTGTACAACAACGATGCGAAAAGTGCTGTTACTCAAAGCTGAAGCGAAAAATTGTTTAAATAGCATCAGGCGCGATCGCTCTACACCCATCATAGAACAAAATCAGTGGATAGCTGCTGCTGCTGCTTTTGCTAACCCAATTCCCGCTTTGGATATTTTAGCAACTGCGGCCATTAATGCCCAAATGGTAATGGATTTAGGTAATATTTATCAACAAAAAATTTCCTTAGAACAGGCACAACAAGTAGCCGGAACAATGGGAAGCTTAATGTTGAAATTAGGTTTAGTAGAATTATCTACACGGGCTGTTACTGGTATTCTCAAAACTAACGCTGTCACCTTCGTTGCTGGGGGAATGGTGGAAGGAGTGAGTGCTGCTTATTTAACCAGACTTGCTGGTTTAAGTTTAGTTGAGTATTTTGAACAGCAAGAAATAGCATTAGAAACAGGAAATGGTTTGAACCTGGAAAAATTACGCCAAGTTCTACAAACAGTATTCCAGCAAAATCAAAAATTGGCTGTTTTGGAAGCTTTTGTTAAGCAAGGTGTGAAACGGTTGTTACCGGAAGCAAAACCAGTTGGAGTTGTTGGATAGTTTTGCACCAAATCATAAATTTGCAACCCGCTTTCACTGGAGTAATTCCTAAATAAAAAGCGGGTTTTATTTTTAAATTTGACAAAATTAAGGCAATTTTGAACATATTAATAAAATTGTAGCAGTTATTATCATAACATCTCTAATTTTCTCAGATGTTTACACTATTTGCACACTCATGACACCTCAAGAATTTTTGGACAATTTAGCTACAGCGGTAACAGATTCAGAAAAATTGATCGTTTTTGCGCGATATATAGATACAACCGCATTAGACCATGCAACAACCCCCAAATGGAGAAGTATTCCTCACAGTACAGAAATTCAGTTTGCACTCAATAACCTTGCTTTTCATTTAGAAGCACTTGCTGAAGAAGGCAATTAATGAAGACAATACTCGATAGGTTATCTTTAGAGATACCTATCAAGTAATAATATATTTTTGGATAAATTCGCGCATCTATTCAGAAAGTTATAAAATAATTAGTTTAACTGACGATAAACTGCAAATAAACAATCATTGTATTGTTTTTCAACTTCAAGATTTGTAAAAGCCCAGGCGACTTTGTAAGGTTTTTGATATTCTCCTAATATATTTATCCGGTGACAAACATTAGGAATTTTGGTCAAATATCTGGGTGCTAAAGGTGCATCACAAACAAATATACCTTTAACTTTGTGTGTCGTACCTGTTATACCTGAGCTATAATTTATCATGATTGCTATATAATATCTATCCTCTGATGTATGGAGGACTTGAACTAAGTCATCATGAGTAATACCAAGTAAATGATCAGGTAATTTCAAGGCTTCGCTGGTGTCTAAAGGTATATTTTGAGTTTTAACCCAATCGAGAATTTCCTGAGATTTTGTCAGTGCTGCGCGTTTGCGGAAACAATATTTAATCTCGACAAATAAATGAGTAATTTGGTATATTATATATAGCGATTTTAAGACAAATCCAGTAAATATTCGTTGTAAGTTAAACATTTTTTCAAATTGCTGTAGGATTCAGATTATTAAATACTCTAATTAAACAATATTTTAAATGTCCTATGCAACCTAAGCATCCTTGGCTACAAAAATGTATACAAAAGCTGGAAGAATTACCCCAGATAGAGACAACAACAACTATAGAACCTTTTTTAGAAAATACTCTTGCAGATGGATTATTAACTATTTATACGCCTCACAGCCAGGTCAAATATATTGTCGAAATTAAAGCTCCCATTACTTTAAACACTGTTGATTCAAACATTAATTATATCAATCATTTGAAGCAAAAACTTAATAATGATCAGAGAACATTGCTAATTACAGACACACTTTCTGATGCAGTTGTGGATTTTTTGCTAGAAAACAATATTGAATTTATTGACACTACAGGTAATATTTACCTTAACAATTCATCACTATATATTTTAGTTAGAGGTAGTTCAACACAAAACAAAAAATCACTATCTGCTCATAAAATTACTACCAGCACCCTAAAAGTTGCTTATGCTATACTTCAAGATCCAATTATTTTACAATATCCTAATTTTGAAGTAATATCACACGTTGCAGGTGTTGACTCTCAGACTGTAAAACTATCAAACGTTGCAGGTGTTGACTTTCAAACTGTAAAACGCAGTCTCGAAACTTTGTATCAACTGAATTATTTGCAGCGTCAACGAAATGGAAGATATAGAATTGAAAATTACACAAAACTTTTAGAAAGATGGGAAATGGGGTATATAGAAAATTTGCGTCCAGAACTTTTAATAGGGACATTTAGCCATAGAGAAAATATAAATATAGATTTTAACGATATATCGAAACAAATACTAGAAATAGCCCAAAATCAAGAAATTATAATTGGAGGAGAATTAGGCGCTGCAATTCTCACAGGTTATTTAAAACCTATCAGCATGACTATTCATATTCCTGAAGAATATAATTATCGTGTGATAACAACTATGTTCCGTCTCAAACCAGATCCCAAGGGTAATATTATCATTTTTAAGCAATTTGGGAATAACAATCAACCTAAATATGACTCATCTGAACCTGTAGCAGACCCGTTACTTATTCATGCAGAATTGTGTTTATATCCAGATGAAAGACTAAAAGAAACAGCTAAACGTCTCTATGAAAAATATATTCTCATCAGACAAAAAATAGCCGAAACCGTATAATATGAGCAAATCACATCCCCAACTTGACTCAGAAACTAAAAAATTTCTCAGAGATTTTAAATCTATCATTGATTCATTAGAAGTTCCTATGCTTTTGATAGGCGCTCAAGCAAGACTGTTAATCTTTGATAGTCAATATAAAGTTCAAGGACGAGCCACAAATGATTGGGATGTGGCGGTAAAATTGGATAATTGGGATAGATATTATCTACTAATAACCACAATGACGACTGGAGAAAATCCTCTATTTAAAACAACCAGAATTCCTCACAAATTTATACATATCGAAACTCAACTAGAAGTTGATATTATTCCTTTTGGGGATATCGGTAAACCAAAACAGGAAATTAACTGGCCTGATGGTAATCAAATGAGCATTTTAGGATTAGAAGAAGCTTTTGTAAATACAGAGATTATAATAATTGACAATGTAGAAATTCGGGTAGCTGATATTGATGCTTTTATCGCTTTGAAAATATTAGCTTGGAATGAGAGAAGAGAAAATAAAGATTTAGAAGATATCATAACAGTATTGCTAAAGTCGGCTAATGAAGAGGATGCACAGCGTGTTTATGATGAATTTATCGACAAAATCATAGAAGGAAGATTTGAAGTAGATGAAGCGGCTATTATTTTTATAGGCAGAAATATTAAAAATAAATTCAAACCTGAAACTCTTAACAAGATTAACGAAATTATAACGCTAATTCTAAATCGCCAAAATAACTATATTCCGCCATTCGTTCCTAAAAATTCAGATGACTGGGATGAAGCTTTTGATAAAATAATTAAACGTTTTGAATCACTGCAATATGGATTAACTGATTTTTCTGAATAATTAGTAGACTAGGTTATTAATGAATGACACTATTTCCATCTTCTCCTTCTTCTCCGGTTCAGGTTTTCTTGACTTAGGCTTTGAAACCACAGGCTATAAAATCGCTTACGTTAACGAAATCTTCCCCCCATTCATGTCCGCATATCGCTATTCACGGGAACTTCTCAAACTCCCATCTCCTGAATATGGATATCATCAAGGAGAAGACGCAGACGTAAGCAAATTAATAGCAGGGACACCAGCACAACGACTAAATGAATTAGTCAAAGATTCCCGTAAATCAAATAATATAATTGGCTTTATTGGTGGTCCACCTTGTCCTGATTTTTCTATCGGTGGCAAAAACAAAGGACATTTAGGCGATAATGGTAAATTATCAGCTTCTTATATTGAATTGATTTGTCAAAACTTACCTGATTTCTTTTTATTTGAAAATGTGAAGGGTTTATGGAGAACTAAAAAACATCGTTTATTTTATGAATCTTTAAAAATTAAACTACAACAAATAGGTTATATTTTAACGGAACGGTTAATTAATTCTATTGAATATGGTGTACCTCAAGATAGAGATAGAATTATTTTAATTGGCTTTAGAAATAATTTCCTCAAAGATATAGGAATAAAAGATGAATTTACCTTTCCTTGGGAAAAATATATTAAACATCCTCAAAATAAAGTATTTGCTTATCCTTGGAATAAATGCGAAACATTTAAAGAAGATTCTATAATTCTTTGTCCTGATAACATTCCTCAAGAATTAACTGTTGAATATTGGTTTAGAAAAAATGATGTGCTAAACCATCCCAACGCAAAACATTATTTTCAACCCAGATCAGGTATCATTAAATTTGCTACTATTGATGAAGGAGATGATTCCAAAAAATCATTTAAACGTCTTCACAGATGGCGTTATTCTCCTACCGCTTGTTATGGAAATAACGAAGTACATTTACATCCCTACAAAATTCGACGTATTTCTGTCGCAGAAGCTTTAGCTATTCAATCTTTACCCGCTAATTTTTCACTTCCAGAAAATATGACACTTACGCATATGTTTAAAACGGTGGGTAATGGTGTTCCCTACTTAGCCGCAAAAGCATTAGCTCAAATTATACTCGATTTTTTTGATACCAACAAAAGACTAACAAAAGACTAGATCCCCGACTTCTTGAAGAAGTCGGGGATCTATAAATTCTCCCATATATGATTTAATATATAAGAAACGTCTTACTTTTTCATAAAGATTAATAATCTATCACTGGTATAATAAACGATGGCAGCAGACTATCCAAACATTGATATTGCGCCATTTATAGATCACTCTCTGCTGTTACCAACTACTACTCCAGAGCAGGTTGAAAAATGGTGTGATGAAGCATACAGGTTTAATTTTGCAACGGTTTGTGTGCATCCCTGTTATGTCAAGCAAGCGGTTGAACTCCTCCACAACAAAAACCCCAAAGTCTGTACTGTTATTGGTTTTCCCACTGGTGGCACGACCTCAACCGTTAAGTTTTATGAAGCTCAAGAAGCGTTGGAAAATGGCGCTTCAGAGTTAGATGTGATGATTAACGTCGGGTGGTTAAAAGCTGGAAAAACAGAGGAAGTTCACCGGGAAATTGCTACAATTTGTGAAGTAGCTGGGCAATGTGTCAAGGTGATTTTAGAAACTAGCCTACTGACAGACCCAGAGAAAAGAATAGCTGCGGAACTAGCTATGGATGCAGGTGCAGCATTCTTAAAAACCAGCACAGGTTGGAATGGTGGCGCTACTGTAGCGGATGTGTCCTTATTAAAGGAAATTGCACGGGAAAGGGTGGGAATTAAAGCATCAGGAGGGATACGCACCCACAATGAAGCCTTAGATTTAATCATGGCTGGTGCTACTAGGTTAGGAACATCTCGCGGCATAGAATTGCTCCGTCAACGCAATAACCCGGAAAAACCTGAATAGTCATTTGTCATTTGTTTTGTGTCAGTTGTTTTGTCACTGACCATTGACTAAATAACTGATGACTAATAACTAATGACGAATAACTAATGAGTAGAACTTACAAAGCAACTGGCATTAATCTTAAAACCCAACCATTGGGAGAGTCAGACAAGATAGTAACAATTTTAACTCAGGAATTCGGTTTGATTCGGGCGATCGCTCCTGGGGCGCGTAAACATAACTCCAGCTTGGGTGGTAGAAGTGGGATGTTCGTAGTTAATGAATTACTCATTTCCCAAGGCAGATCCTCACAGCCATCTACACCAACCCTCGATAGAATTACTCAAGCTGAAACTATAAAAACTTACCCAGGTCTAACTAAAGATTTGGGAAAATTAGCTGCTAGTCAATATTTAGCCGAAATAGTCCTGTGTCAAGCTTTAAGCGAACATCCCCAAGAAGAACTTTATGAGGTAATCAATGAACATCTCCAGCGCCTAGAAGCCTTACCTAAAAGTCAGGGATTGGATGTTGTCGCACATTTGGCACATGGAGTCTTTCACCTCTTAGCTTTAGGAGGACTAGCGCCTCAAGTCCAATTTTGTTGCCTAACCGAGCGTCCGCTAACTCCAGACTTGAAAAACCCCAACTGGCAAGTAGGATTTAGCATTCCTGCTGGGGGAACAATTTGCTTACAAGCATGGGAACAGTTAATAAAAGAAAGGGAAAAACGAAGAAAGGAAGAAAATTCCCCAGTCCCCAGTTCCCAGTCCCCAGTCCCCAATCTTCGCTATCAAACAGTTGTCCATCACCAAGACATACCAAAAATTTCCAGTCGTCTGGGTGCAAAAGAACTAGATATGCTCCAACATTTGTCCCAACCAGAGATAATGCAAATAGATGCAGCCTCAGATTATGGCTGGTTATCTGTTGAGCAGATTTTGCGCCAGTACGCTCAGTACCACCTTGGTCGCCCGATTCGCTCTGCCACGTTGATTGATTCTTATTTTGCCCCCAACCATGATGCAATCGTCTGATTTGGATAGAAAAAACCAGCCTTTATCACCTAGCCAAACTAAAAACAAGAATAGGGTATCAGAAACTAAAACACAGAATCATTTAAATTCTGTTTCCCATCTGAAGCCCGCTCAAATTAATCATCAAGAAATGTCTCTCCAAGATGGTTCTGATGATAAAAAAGGGATAAGGGAAAAAATTTCCGCAACAGATATTCCTCAACCATCACAAGCAACCTCTGGCAGCCCAGTAAAAACTACAGAACTAAATGGCAAAGCTCATAACACTCAAAATATTTTGCCAGTAGCACCTTCAACAGAAACGTTTCCATTAAATGGCTCTGGTTCAGGTGGAGAAAATGTATCCAGCGATGTAGAAAAACAAGGGTTTTTTCCGGTATTAAAAAACCCGAATTTCCTAGCTCTTTGGGCTGGTCAGGTTTTTTGTCAACTGGCTGATAAAGTATATCTTGTGCTAATGATTGCTTTGATTAACAGCGAGTTTCAACAGAGCGATCAAAGCATTAGTGGTTGGGTGTCGGCGTTAATGATGATTTTTACCATTCCGGCTGTGCTTTTTGGTTCTGTTGCTGGTGTTTTTGTAGACCGCTGGTCAAAAAAAGTTGTGCTGGTGGCATCGAATCTCTGGCGCGGTATTCTGGTTTTGACTATTCCTTTCTTACTTTGGTTAACCCATGATTGGCAACCTGTGGGAGTTTTGCCGGTGGGTTTTTTGATGATTTTGGCTGTGACTTTTTTGGTTTCCACACTGACACAGTTTTTTGCACCAGCGGAACAAGCGACTATTCCTTTGGTGGTGGAAGAAAAACATTTACTTTCTGCTAATTCCCTGTACACAACTACGATGATGGCCTCGGTGATTGTCGGTTTTGCTGTTGGAGAACCAGTTTTAGTATTAGCAGATGCAATATGGGCAAAATTTGGTGGTAGTGGGGGACTGGGTAAAGAAATTTTGGTAGGAGGTAGTTATGCGATCGCCGGCATTATTTTATTCCTACTCCAAACTAACGAAAAACCACACCCCCCAGAAACAGAATTTCCTCACGTTTTTTCTGACCTGCGCGACGGTTTGCTTTACCTCAAAGAAAATCATCGCGTCCGCAATGCTCTGTTACAACTAATTATCCTATTTTCTGTCTTTGCTGCTTTAACTGTTCTCGCGGTTCGCATGGCAGAAATTATCCCTAATTTGAAAGCTTCCCAATTTGGCTTTTTACTTGCATCCGGTGGTGTTGGTATCGCAGGTGGAGCGACAATTCTCGGTCAATTTGGTCAACGCTTTTCCTATAGGCAACTTAGTCTGTGGGGTTGTCTGGGCATGGCAGTATCTTTAGTCGGTCTTTCAATCTTCACAACCCAGCTATGGGCAGTACTGCTGTTTTTAACCTTATTAGGTGTCTTTGGCGCTTTGGTGGGTATCCCCATGCAAACTGCTATCCAAACCGAAACACCCCCAGAAATGCGCGGCAAAGTGTTTGGGTTGCAAAATAATGTGATTAATATCGCCCTTTCCCTACCCCTGGCATTAGCAGGTGTAGCTGAAACCTTTATTGGCTTACAGTCAGTGTTTTTGTCCTTGGCTGTTATGGTCTTTTTGGGAGGTATATTCACCTGGTATAATTCCCGTGCCTAGTTATCAGGTTGAAAATCATCAAAAAGTTAATAAAACCAGTGGTTTTCGTGCTAAACTTAAGCCAGCCAAAATTCAGGGAATACTTGCTGGCGATAAAGCAAACACTTGATTAAGTTGTGATTAACTTAGTTAATTAACAACTTACAAGCAACATAAATAAAGCCATAAATTTACTAGTTTGCTTGGGTTATAACTAGGCTCTTTGATGAGGATATGGTAATTATGGATGATGAGCAAAAATCAGCAAGTATAACAGGATAAAAACAGCTAACTATAAAAACCAAATAATTTAAACCTGATTTTCTTCACAGTTAATTAAATAATGCGTATAGCCTGGATTGGAAAAAAATCACCATTTTGCGGTAATGTTACCTACAGTCGAGAAATTACAAACGGATTATTAGACAGGGGACATGATGTAAGTTTTCTCCACTTTGCTCAGGAGGAATCTGAACCAAATAATTGGCCTAATTTTAAAGAAGTTTCCTTACCTTTTATTTATAAATCCCAGGTTTACACTATTCCCACTTTCAAAGCAACTAAGGTTTTAACCGAATCGCTGCGGGAAATTAAACCGGATATAGTTCATGCTTCTTTGACTCTATCAACTCTGGATTTCGTTTTACCAGAAATTTGTCAAGAATTAAATTTACCCCTAATTGCGACTTTCCACACTCCCTTTGCTGGTAAAGGGGCAAAATTAATCTCTGGTACGCAACTTTTGGCTTATCAGTTATACGCACCTTTTTTAGATCACTATGATCGGGTAATTGTCTTTTCCCAAATTCAAAGAGAATTATTAGCAAAAATGGGAGTCAGGGAAGAAAAAATAGCTGTTATTCCTAACGGTGTTGATATTGTTAAATACTCTCCTGGTGTTTCTGATATCAAAAAAGAATTTAATGCAGAACGTTTGTTTGTTTACCAAGGCCGTATTGCTCCCGAAAAAAATGTAGAATCTCTATTACGGGCTTGGAAACAGTCAGATATGGATGTTAATAGCAAGCTACTGATAGTTGGTGATGGTCCGTTGAGAGCATCTTTAGAACCATTTTATGGGTCTGAATATGGGATTATCTGGCTAGGGTTTGTGGCCAGTGAAGAACGCCGCATAGAAATTTTACGGGGTGCAGATGTATTTATTTTACCTTCTTTAGTAGAAGGTCTTTCTCTGTCTTTGTTAGAAGCAATGTCCTGTGGTTTGGCTTGTTTAGCTACTGATGTCGGTGCAGATGGGGAAGTATTGGAAAAAGGCGCTGGTGTAGTTATTAGTACCAGGTCGGTGCGATCGCAACTCAAAACCCTTTTGCCTCTGTTCCAAGATCATCCAGAATTAACAATATTGCTGGGACAAAAAGCGAGAAAGCGGGTCTTAGAACGCTATACTATAAATGATAATATTACTCGGCTGGAAGAACTTTATACTAAGGTTGTAGCACAGCGCCCTTTAACACTCAGTTGGGGTGGTTAGTACAGAAAATATAGGTGTAGGTTGGGTTGATGCAAGGAAACCCAACATTACAGCAGGAGTCAGGAGTCAGGAGTAAAACTGGCTTTGTGTATAGGTTTGAATTTAGATTCTGTACCGTATGGCTACGCCACGCAAGCTATCGGCTGACGCTCACGGAAGCCTCATTGATCTGCAATCTGCTGTATTAAACATAATTATTAAAATTTGTGTTGGGTTACACTATCGCTTAACCCAACCTACATCACTACATTAGGACTTACGCAAGATTGAACTCAAAACCTGATTCTTGCGTAGGGGTAATACCCTTCGGGAAGCAAGCTACATGAATTACCCCTACTTCCGTTCTGTTTTGCGTAAGTCCTGTACATTTTAAATTGTCTCAGGATCAATATTTAATTCTCTCAATTTTGCAGCTAAACGTGCTGCTTTGTGAGCTTCTTGTTCCGCGCTTTCTTCAGGGGTAGGAACTAAATTTCCTTCTGCTGTAAAATACCGCAATAAACCATCATGAATTCCTAAATATAAACCTAACTGATGACTCCAAAGATGTCCTTTTTCATTTGCTGTTAGAGGTTGATATTCTCCATCTAATAAATGAAAACCTGCAAATTCTAATGTATAAGGATCGAACCAAAAATAATCCGGTGTACGGAAAGTATTTTGATAAAGTTCTTTTTTAAATTCTCTATCTGTATTTGCTGTAGTTGGTGAGAGAATTTCTAAAATGAGATTAGGATATTTACCATCTTCTTCCCAAACTACCCAACTTTTACGCGTTTTGCGTTCAGTTCCTGAGACAACAAAAAAATCTGGACCCCGGAAATATTCTGATTTTTTCTGATTGGGACTATAGTAAATAGTCAGATTTCCAGCAGCATAGAAATCATTTCTACCTTTCCACAACCATTTGAGACATTTAATTAAGAGGATAATTTGCTCTAGATGCAGTTCTGTTTCCAAGGGAGGTTCATCACTATATAAATCACCAGGGGGAAAAATCACATCTTGGGAAATGTTTTGTTGAGACTCTAATTCTTGTGCAATGATCATAAAATTGATATGGCATCAAGTTGGAATTTTTTGATATTAACATAAATTTAAGTTAGGGTGACGCTAAAAAGCAAAAAAAATGTGGTTCTTGCACTTTGTTTTAAAAAATGTGAATTAGGCAACTTTTTCAAAATTTTTGCATTGAGAATTTACGTTAGTAAATATTTATGTACTATAATGTTGATTTAGTAAACTTTTTTGGGGTAATAAAACTTTTATGAAGCCAGAGAATACAAACTTGTTTTTTTCAAGACTGCAATCTTTATGGGAAAATGCTCGTACAGCTTTATCTCAAGGAGTTGATGAAGATAATAATAATGCTAGTGCTTCTGGCATATCTAAATTTGTACAAGATACTGTTGAACTTCAAGTTTCTATTAAACCCATGATTAAACAAATAAAATTACCTGAATCTAAAAATACTCAACAAAATACCAATATTTTAGAAACAGAACAAGTGATTGTTGTAGTTGGTGCAAATGGTAGTGGTAAAACTCGATTAGGTACATGGCTTGAGTTTGAGTCTGAAGATGTGGATAAAATCCACCGTATATCAGCACAAAAATCTTTATCAATACCAAGAAATATTAGTCCAAAATCATTAGAGTCAGCAGAATATAATTTGCGCTTGGGTATAAGAAATCAGGATATAGATTATAGAAAATTAACATTTAGGTTTGACAATATAAAGAATCAAGAATTGAGCCATATAACTAAGAAAGAATTTTTACGTGATCTTAAAAAACAAGAACGTTGGGATTCTAAACCTGCTACTTTCTTATTAAATGATTTTCCCGAACTTTTGAACTATTTATTTTCAGATAACTATGAAGCAATACTTAAATTCAAAGAAACATTGAATAAGCATTTTGAAAGAATTGAACCACCAGTTACAAAACTAGATAAAGTAAAAAATATTTGGGAATATTTGCTTCCTCATCGTGAATTGATAATTAAAAGTAGTTGTATAGAAGCAAAAATTAAAGAAGATTATAGTAGTTACCATGCCTCAGAAATGAGTGATGGAGAGAGAGTTATTTTCTATTTGATAGGTCAATGTCTTACTGCTCCTGAAAATGGAATTATTATAATTGATGAACCGGAAATACATTTACATAAATCGATCCAAAGAAAGCTATGGGACTCAGTGGAAAAAGAGAGAAAAGATTGTATTTTTATATATCTCACACATGATCTAGAATTTGCATCTACAAGATTTGGGAGCAAAAAAATCTGTCTGAATAGCTTTGATGGAAATCAATTTGATTGGTATGAAGTTCCAGAAACAGAAGATTTTCCAGAATCCGTTTATTTAGAAGTGATTGGTAGTAGAAGTCCTGTTCTCTTTATAGAAGGAGAAAACTCATCTCACGACTTACAACTTTATAAATATATATACCCTGATTTCACAATAAAGCCATTGTCTTCATGTGAAAAAGTTATCGAAGCAGTAAAAACTTTTAACTCTTTAAATAGTTTACACAATGTTCAGTCATTCGGAATTATTGATAGAGATTATAAGAGTGAAGAACATATCAAAGCTTATGCAAAGCATAGAGTTTATGCACCTGAATTTGCGGAGGTTGAAAATATATTTCTGATTGAAGAAGTGTTATTTGCCGTTGCTGAACAACTTTGTATAACTTCGCCAGAGGATGTAGTTAGTAAAGTTAAAAATTGGGTAATGAATGAATTTAATAGATTGAAAGAAACCTATGCTTTAGAAGCTACTTCTTACCGCATAAACCTTATTCTGAATAGTTTTAATGGTAAGTCTCAATCTTTTGAGAAACTGGAAAAGAGTGTAGAAAATTTGAAAAATACAGTAGATGTTAGAAAAATTTATGAGGAAAATATACAATATGCAGAAGCGGTAATTTCTGAACAAAATTATAATGAGGTGTTAAAAATATTTAATCATAAAGGGTTGCTTGGGCAGGTAGGTAAGTTTTTTGATATTAAACCTAGTGCTTATGCCCAGAAAGTGAAAGATATTATTCAGTGTGGTAATTTAGAGATAGTTCAGTGTATGAGAAAGAAAATGCCAGAACTTAAATAATATCGGTTAGGTTGATGCAAGGAAAGCCAACAAGTATCAAGTTTAATTTAAAAATCACATCCTGAAAATCCTTAAATCCTGGATATCCTGATTCAGACAATAAACATTTGTTGGGTTGCATTATCGCTTAACCCAACCTACTTTTTATCTGTTTTTATTTCCCATTTGGACGCTGAATAATAGTTTCCACCACACGGCGTTTTGCTTTCGGATCAACTCCTACTAAACGCACATACTCACCACTATATTCACCTAAACAAAATTCCAAAGTCGATATCGCATCAGACTCACCATCTATAGGTAAATTACCGCAACTTTGCCATGAACCTGTCCGAAAACGCCGTTCATCAACGTGTTCTAAGCTAATTATGTAACCTTGCGATAAAATCTGACGAACTTGTGCTTGTGTCTCCAATGTTAAATGACTGTTATTTGTGGTTTGATTAATTGTAGGTTGACTAACAGGTGTTTCTGTAACAGTAGGTTTAGATTGATAACCTTTACCTCGATTTAGTCTATTATATTCGTCAACCAAATGAGAAGTTTCCACCCGCTTTTGCTCACCTACCATCAAATGACCAGCTTCAATTAAATGGGATAAACTGAAATCAGGCTTTTTAAACTCTGGTGGTGCTTCTGCACTATTTACCACCCGCATAGAGATTTTTTCAAACCCTACTTTATGAATAAATTCGCGGATTTGTTCATCATAAATGCGGGAACGCACAGCACTAAAAAAGTCAACCGATTGATGAGCAAAAGTATCTAGGAACTGTTCAATTTCCCGTTGTGAAAGTCCATCTTCAGCAAAAATTCCCCCCACAATTCCTACCTTATCATCGCGGTTGGGGTCCCAGTAAAATTTTTCCATTCTTCCATCTCTAATTAATGGTGCGTAAAGAGTAGAAAAATCATTACCTGTAACAATTATTGGTACACGACGAATAGGATTTGAGTCATAACTTCCTGGTAATTGCACATCTGTAGGATTATCAGCAATATTCATCAATGTGGCATTTACCAATTGGGTATTAACTGTATATTGAGTTCCTTCATCAAAGCGTCCTGCACCTGCATCTAAATCATTAATCATCAAGACGCACATTTTACCGCGTACTTTAACTAATTCTGCTGTTTCTCGATAGCGCAGACGAATTAACCGCGCAGGGTCTCCTGCATCTGGACTTTCTAATTCTCCTCCAGATATCAGCGTTGCCTCTATACCCATTTTTTCAAAGGCTAACTCACATTGAAAGGATTTTCCCTCTCCTTTGCGTCCATGAATACCTAGAATTAAGGGAACTCGGATACCAGGAATATTTAAAAAGTTTTTGGTGATGTGAACAGCAAGTTTATCAAGAAACCGAGGGGAGATGTAGTAACCCATAAATTTATCACTATTTATCGCTATGTTTGACCTATTAAGATTATGTTAATTTTTTTTGGTCACGATTTGATATTTTTTTTGTTTTCCCTTCCAGATGCAGAACACAGCGCAAATACGCTATCATATCCCGACTTATTCCAAAAATTAGGGATATTGTTGTTTGCGCTATAATATAGTTATATCATTTTACTTTGAAGATGCACATAATTAAGACAGGTTCAAACTATTGCTATATCTGAATTTTAAGATTTTCAATTCTGTGCAAGCTCAATGAAAATTGATATTACTTTATTATTAGTTTTCGTAATCAAATAAATGAAGATTTAACTGCTAATTTACGCAATCATCTGGATGAGAATTTTAGCTTAATTTATAGCAATGCTTTAGATTATGTCAAAACTAAAACAAATCTCACCACTTTACCTGAATTATGTCCTTATACCTTAGTTCAAGTTTTAGATAAAAACTGGTTGCCTTAATTTTCCACCACTGTCCATCCCAAACTCGTAGACTGTTCATAAACCTTCTTTAAGGTATTCACATCTCGTACAGAAATAGATGCAGGTTTACGAACTTGAGAAAAATAAAGTGCGTCAGTTTGTAATGAACTATGACCCCAAATTCCTAAAGCGTGACCGAGTTCATGACGTGCTGCTGCTTGCAAATATCCCCCTGTTTGACTAGGACTTAACAGAATAGTAAAACGGTGAGATAAGATATTGTTTTTATGATTTTGATTGTATAACTCGTAGGTTGTTAATGCAGAACGCGCACGAGGAATTTTACTACCAGGTTCAATTTGTAAAGGTGGTGCTTTGCAGAAAATTGTAATATCAGCAACTTCCGACTGTTCTACTACCTGTAAAGGTAAATAAACATTCCATTCCTGCACAGATTGTAAAACTTTATTAACCCATAGTTGCGCTTGTTTTTCATTTATTCCTGTGGGTGTTTCTATCTTCACTTTCACTGGAAAACTTGACCAAATTAAATAACCAACTTTAGTAGGTTGAATTTGGTCAAAATAATCGCCACTATTGCTTTTATCTTGCCAATTTTCCAAGCTAGATGGTAAAGGATGAGGTTTTTGGGAGTTAAAGAGAGGAGTCGATAATTGAAAGTTTCTTTCCTGTTCCCTGTTCCCTATTCCCTGTTGCCTGACAACACCATTGACGGGAAAGTTAGTAAAAATAGCTAACAGTCCTGTACTTATGAATAAAGTCAGAACTGCTAGTAATCTCCGCCAAAATAATTTATTTCGGGCTTTGTATATCAGATTTTGGGTGAGTTTACCCATTTTTACTTATTTAGGCAACCAATTAGCACTTAAAACCACTGTTAAACCGAGAAAAATTGCTACTAGCGCCCAAGTCACACGATTTAGAGTGTCTTCTGCGCTTTTGGTGCTGCTAAATAGTTGGGCTTGTCCACCGATCGCACCGATACCATCACCTTTAGGGCTATGTAGTAAAACTAGGACAATTAAACCTAAAGCAGAGAAAGCCCAAATTCCTTGTACGATGCTAGTAACTGTCATACGCAATTAAAAATTCCTAAACATGAAACTGGATATAATTTAAACGTAACACGCCCTATTAAAAATTTGTTTGCTGGTTCTTCTGGTGATTGGTCATTGGGTTATTTATCTTCCTGTTCCCTGTTCCCTATTCCCTATTCCCTCTAGAAAACAGTTAACTGTGAAAAGTTAACTGTTAACTGGAATATGTTTTACAACCCTACTTGTGCAGGAGTGCGCGTAGGTTTCAAGTCATATTCTGCTGCTTTCAGGAGCGATCGCCCTGTCATTTCTGGAGGCTGGGGCAGCTGTAAAATATCCAGAATAGTCGGAGCAATATCCGCTAACTTGCCATCATTTCGCAGATCCACATCTGTACCATATCCAGGTATTTTGACTTTTTCGCCTTCTACCAAGATGAGGGGAACGGGGTTAGTAGTATGCGCCGTCCAAGGATTACCGTTATCGTCTAGCATATACTCAGCATTACCGTGGTCAGCAGTAATAATTGCTGTCCCTCCAGCTTTGCCAATACTATCTATCAGACGACCCAAACAGCGATCCACCGTTTCAATTGCTGTGACTGTAGCTTCTATTTGTCCCGTATGCCCTACCATATCAGGGTTAGCATAGTTCATGACCACGAGGGAGTAAATGCCCTTTTCAATTCCAGCGATCGCTACATCCGTTACCGCTTTTGCTGACATTGCTGGTTCTTTGTCATAGGTGGCCACCATCGGACTACTGACTAGTTCCCGGTCTTCACCATCACAAGGTTCTTCTAGTCCCCCATTAAAGAAATAAGTGACGTGAGCATATTTTTCGGTTTCCGCAGTCCGAAATTGTTTGAGACCATGATTAGCAATCACTTCACCCAGAATATTCGTCAAGTTCTGTGGTGTAAAAGCAACAGACACAGATAAATCTGGGTCATATTGAGTAAATGTCACAAATGACAGCGGTGTAATTTGCTGTCTTTCAAAACCCTGAAAAACAGGACTAACAAAAGCTTGAGTTAATTGTCTGGCGCGGTCGGGGCGGAAATTGAAAAATATCACCCCATCTCCAGGTGCAACTGCGCCAGGAGCAATTCTGACGGGAAGAATAAACTCGTCGGTTACGCCTTCAGAGTAGGATGTTTGCAAGACCTCTAATGCCGTTAATCCATTACCAGCGCCATCTTGAGTCATCACATTGTAGGCACGTTGGACTCGATCCCAACGGTGATCGCGATCCATCGCATAATAACGACCGCTCACAGTGACTATCTGACCTATGTTCACCTGGTCTATGTAGTCTTGCAATCTTTGGATGTATTTAGCGCCATCACTGGGAGGAGTATCACGCCCATCCATAATGGCATGGATACATACTTGTGAAATTCGCTGTTCTTTGGCTATGTCAAGCAGTCCAAATAGATGGGTAATATGCGAATGCACTCCTCCATCAGAACAAAGACCTACTAAATGTAACTTGCCATTAGATGAGCGAACTTCCTGGCAAATTTTGACAAGTGCTGGGTTAGCGGCTAGAGAACCGTCTTCAACCGCATCAGAGATGCGTACCAGTTCTTGGGGAACCACACGCCCAGCGCCAATGTTCAAATGACCAACTTCCGAGTTGCCCATTTGACCTTCTGGCAACCCTACGGCTTTTCCTGATGTGCGAATGAGGGTGTGGGGATAGGCTGCCCATAAACTATCCATGATTGGTGTTTTAGCAGCAGCGATCGCATTTCCTCGCTTATCCTCACAGTAGCCCCATCCATCTAAAATGACTAGCACCACAGGAGCAACAGGTGCTTTGGTCATAGTAAAATTGCCCTTTACTTTTTGTAATATCCGAATGATATCATTACTAACCGCTAGTTGAAGAAAGAAGTTGACGAAGATAGTATTTGCAGGAGTTATAGCTGTTAGAAGTCAGGAGGCAAGAGTCAGGGTAGAGAAATTGAGAATTATTATTAATATTCATTAATAGTTTGAATATCATTAGCCAAGATTAGGAAGTCTAGAATTTGAGGATGTTCACACTTTAGATAAAATTAGTATGCTAATGTAATTATTTTTAAGAATTATTTTTTTACTCTACAGAAATTGATGATACATTTCCACCATTAACCCAACGAAGCCAGATTTCCCAAGCCCGTTTACTCATAAAACCCACACCAGCAGCAGTTAAAAGTATAGCCACCGCACTTAAGACAGCAGCAATAGGAGGATAAATCATACTAATTGTTAACAATACAACTGTATTTGTGCCAACAGCCAGCCCCGCTTGAGCAGTATCAGAAGCAACTTTTTTAATCAACTCATCTTTAGTAATTTTTCCCTCTAAATATAATAGTGAATTTTCCAAAATTGAAAATATTAATTCTACAGATGCGGCTGCAACAGCCCCTTGCACAACGCCTTTAGTGATTTGCATAAGAGGTTGTTTGAAAAGTATTAGATGAAACCAATAATCTTCAGTAACCTAACCCCCCTTTCCCCCTTCCCTACGAGGGAATGGGGGTTTCAAAGCCTCTCCCCGCGTCGGGGAGAGGTTTGGAGAGGGGTTTATTTATACATTCAAAACTTTTAAAACATCCTCTAACATCGGATTTGAACCCAGCACTATTTTGAACTTGTTTAGCTTGCTATAGGACTATACAAGTCTGGTGTAATGAGTCAAGTTACGTTACGCGAATTTGATAGCTTGTGTTTACCTCCAATTGAACCGCTAGAACCTCAACAAATTAAGCAACTTCGTGAATCATTTAATGTAAGCCAATCTGTGTTTGCTGCTATTTTAAACATCAGTTTATCAACTGTTCAAAAATGGGAAATTGGGCAAAAACGACCTACAGGCGCGGCTCTTAAATTACTACACTTAGTCCGTCAAAAAGGTTTGGACAGTTTAATTTATTAATATAACCTGTTCCTGGTGGATATGTTCGTTTAACAGAATATTCTCCACCTTCAGTATCAGATAAAAATTCTATAACTATAGCCGGAACAAATCCCTAACTTTTTCAAGAAATTAGGGATCTGAACTTCTATATGAGTTATCGAAACTCAGTATTTTATTTTCTCTTAGCCCCAGATTTAGCAGCTTTAGCGGCTTTCTTCGCGGCTTTTTCTGCTTCTATAGCTGCTAACTTAGCTTGCTCTTTTTCTTCCTCAATCTTGTTGAGATAGTAATGATAATCTCCCAAATAAACTCGGAATTCACCATCACGAATTTCGACGATTTTATTAGCTATCTGGGAGATAAAATAACGGTCATGGGAAACTACAATCGCTGTACCATCATAGTTTTGCAAGGCTTCTTCCATCATTTCCTTAGCAGGAATATCTAAGTGATTGGTAGGCTCATCCAGAATGAGTAAATTCGCAGGACGTAAAAGCATTTTCGCTAATGCTAAACGAGCTTTTTCTCCACCGCTTAACGCCCCAACTTTTTTAAATACTGTGTCACCAGTAAATAAAAATCTTCCCAACAATGTGCGGACTTCTTCGTTTGTCCAGTCGGGAACTTCATCATGAATTGTTTCCATGACGGTTTTGTTTAAGTCCAAAGCTTCTGCTTGGTTCTGTTCAAAGTAACCAGGGATAACGTTATGATCACCCAGCTTAACAGTACCTTCTGTGGGTGGTTCTGCACCCATAATCATTTTTAACAGTGTAGATTTACCCGCACCATTGGGACCAAGAAATGCAATTCTATCCCCTCTTTCAATCAGCAGATTTGCACCGAGAAAGAGAATTTTATCACCATAAACATGAGTTAATTCTTTGATTTCCACCACTTCCCGTCCACTGCGAGGTGCGGGAGGAAAACGAAAATGCAGTGTTCTTACTCCTGCAATTGGTGCTTCGATTCTTTCAATTTTATCTAATTGCTTCTCTCTGCTTTTCGCTTGGGTACTACGCGTTGCACTAGCACGGAATTTATCTACAAACGCCTGTTGCTTTTCTAATTCTTTCTGCTGGCGTTCAAAGGCGTTAAGTTGTGCTGATTGATTTTCCGCTTTTTGTTGCAGGTAGGATGAATAATTACCAAGGTATGTACTAGAAACGCCACGTTCAGTTTCTACGATTTGTGTGCAGAGTCTGTCTAGAAATTCCCGGTCATGGGAAACTATGACCATTGGAGTGATTAAACCTTTGAGGTAATTTTCTAACCACTCGATGGTTTCTAAGTCTAAGTGGTTTGTCGGTTCATCCAGCAGTAACAAGTCTGGCTTTTGTAGGAGAATTTTACCTAAACTCATCCGCATTTGCCAACCACCAGAGAAAGCACTAACTAAGCGATCGCCATCCTCCACCTGAAACCCCATTTCCGGTAAAATTTTACCAATGCGAGTGTCTAAACTGTAACCATCCAAAGCTTCAAATTTGCGTTGCCAGCGATCCATCTGATGGATCAGTTCATCTAGTTCCTCTGGCGTAGCAGTTTCCATATCTCGATGCACCTGCGCCAAAGCTAACTGTACTTCGTTTGCTTCCTTAAATACTGTCCAAAATTCTTCATTAACTGTGCGTGTCGGATCTACTTCAAACTCTTGGTTAAGGTAGGCTATGTGCAGGCTACTAGGGCGGATAATTTGCCCTGAAGTGGGTTCCATTTCCCCAGAGATGATTTTCAGTTGGGTGGACTTTCCAGCACCGTTAACGCCGACTAAGCCGATGCGATCGCCTGGTTTCACTTCCCAGTTGATATCTTTAAGAACTTCGCCTGTAGGATAAATTTTACTGATATGTTCTAGTCGCAACATGAAGTCTGTCTCAGGTAGGGGATAGGTATTTGGGGAGGAAAAGCTAAAGCCGTCTCTAATCTTAACAAAATTTAACTACAAATTTACATAAAAGAAGGTTTTAGGGCATGGGGAGATCTTCATGGGGGTTTTGCAGTCTGAATTTTCAATTGGGTTAGGTTCAAGGTTTTTCTTTTCCCCCACCCATCAACAAGTATTAGTTACACGAGTAATTATGGCTACATCCCGCCAGTTATCAGGAATCAAACCAAATTCCTCATAGTTGGCGATAGGTAAGTAAGTCGGCACGATAAAACCTCTCTATGTTTAGTTTTGTAAAAACGGGAAATGTCCTATTTGTAAGGTATTTGTTAGATTTACATTTCGTCATATAATTTGATTTTTTAACTCCAACTTACTTATACTTGGATTTTGTATGTTTGAGTAAAATCTATAAAATCTCAAAAAGGGTTAACTATAAATTAAATTATAAATTTAAATTTTTCACTTTAATAAACATAAATAAACTGTAAAGATTCAGGATAGAGAATACATAAGACTTTGATCATCATGCTTGATTTTTTTATAAAATCTCGAATCTGTTAATTCCTGATTTTACAATTCTTCTGACTACTGAACTCTTGGTAGGGTATGCCTACGGCACGCCTGACGGCGAACACGTAGTGTGCCGTAGGCATAGCGTGGCGTAAACCATACTCCTTAACTCCTGAATTCTGACAATAAACCTAAGCTTTGAGCTATTTTGAGATTAATATTTTGATATTCTATTTATTGATACTGTGGTTAACAAAATACTGCCAAATTCTTTAATAAGTTAGTGATATTTTTGTTCATAAATGATTTAGGATGCTATATTTAATACTCCTCCGCCTTTTCTTAGTTGTGCTGGTAGTCATTTTGCCACTTACGTAACTTAATGATAATCGGAATATTTTTTGTTAATTAACAATAATTAACATTGGAAATGAATAGAATACACCTGTATTGTGTCTAACCAGGTTGACATTTTGCCATCCTTTAAAGAATTATCTTAGGGAACCCGGATAGCCTGTTGAGAGGAAACTATGCACACAGTTATTCTAGTCCTGGTTGAGGTGTTGATTGTTATTGGAATGTCACGGCTAGTAGGATTGGCATTTAAATCAATTAAGCAACCACTCGTAATTGGTGAGATTGTAGCTGGTATCATGTTGGGACCATCATTATTTGGTCTAATTGCTCCCCATGCAGCAGCTACCCTGTTTCCACCAGAAGCTGTTCCTTTCCTGAATCTTTTATCTCAGGTAGGACTAATATTTTTCATGTTTTTGATTGGTTTGGAGCTAAATCCGAAATATCTCAGCGGTAACTTACAAGCAGCAATTCTGACTTCAAATATCAGCATTATTGTTCCTTTTTCTCTGGCATCAATTTTATCTTTGCTGCTTTATCCCCTAGTTTCCAATGCGAGTGTCTCCTTTACAGCCTTTACCTTATTTTTGGGTGCGGCCATGTCAATTACAGCCTTTCCTGTATTGGCACGAATTATCACTGAGAATAATTTACAGGGAACACGTTTAGGGACATTAGCTTTAACTTGCGCCGCCGTTGATGATGTGACAGCATGGTGCATTTTAGCAGTAGCGATCGCAGTTGCTCGTAATGGTAGCATCGATCAAAAAGCTATCCTCACCATTTTTGAAAGCCTCATCTACATTGGTTTTATGTTCACCGTTGGGCGTTGGTTTCTCAAACGCCTCATGACCCATTATCGCCGCGCTGGACGGTTAAGCCAATTTGTTCTGGCCTTGATTTATATGGGAGTTGTTGCTTCTGCTCTCATTACTGAATTTATTGGCATTCACCTAATTTTTGGCGCATTTTTATTAGGTGCAGTCATGCCCAAAAATGCAGAATTAGTTAGAGAATTAGCTGTAAAAACTGAAGATTTTGTCTTAATTTTTCTGCTCCCTGTGTTTTTTGCCTACAGTGGTTTAAGGACGCAAATTGGTTTACTCAACCGTCCTGAATTATGGCTACTGTGTGCATTAGTTTTAGGAGTAGCGATCGCAGGTAAGTATTTTGGTACTTATGTAGCAGCCCGCCTCAGCGGCATCAACAAACGCGAAGCATCAGCCCTCGGTTGGTTAATGAATACTCGTGGTTTAACAGAATTAATTGTTTTGAATATTGGTTTAGAGTTGGGTGTAATTTCACCTTTGCTATTTACGATGCTGGTAGTTATGGCCTTGGTGACAACATTTATGACATCACCATTACTAGAATGGACATATCCGAAACGGTTAATCAAGTTAGATACAGTAGAACCAGAACCAGAGCAGGAAACAGATACATATACAGAGGTGAGAGAAAGTATGGAATCTTTCGTTACCTCCTACCGCATTTTAGTCCCCGTAGCTAACCCCAGCACTCAAAAAGGTTTAGTACAGTTAGCAGTAGCTATAGCTCTCAACTACCGACAACCTGCTGTTATCAATCCTCTCAGCTTAATTGAATTAGAAGAAAACTACGGTTTTGAAAGTACCCCAACAGAAGCGAATCGCTTAATTGCCGAGCGTCGCCAGCAACTAGAAGAATTAATTGATACCTTAGAACCGCCAATCATTCGCTCTTATATACATCCTGTCGTTCGTATATCAAGTAATGTCGCTAGAGAAACAGCCCAAATTGCCCGAATCGAACAACCAGATTTAATTCTCGTTGGATGGCATCGTCCAGCCTTTAGTAATAATCGCTTAGGTGGAAGAGTCGGGCAAATTCTCACCACCGCACCAGTAGATGTGGCTGTATTTGTAGATAGAGGTGGGGAACGTTTAGAAAGTTTGCTAGTTCCCTACTCCGCAAATATCCATGATGATTTAGCTCTGATCCTCGCCCTGCGACTGCTCATCAACCGTGATACTTGTATGTTGCAGATTTTACAAGTCTTAGCAGGAAATCACGCCCAAGATGAATTGAGTTATGAACTGCATAGGATGATCGAGCAATTACCAGTTAGTGTGCGCGATCGCATAGAAATTAAACACATTGCCGACCCAGAACCCATGCAAGCCGTAGTTGCAGCCTCAGAAAATGTTGATTTAACCATTGCTGGTACTAGTCGCGCTTGGGGTATTGAAAGACAAACTCTAGGACGATACACAGATGAACTAGCTATTCAATGCCGTTCTTCACTACTGATAACTCGTCGCTACAGTCAAGTTACCTCTCATCTCAGTTCCCTGCTACCAGAAGTTAACCACCAAGAAATACAGCAGATTGCAGGTAAATGAGGTACGGATATGAATTATAAAAGTCTTGTGGTGCGGGCATCTTGCCCGCTGTCTACCTCACTCAACCTGATTTTGATGTAATTCATAATTCGTAATTACCAATCATGAACAACTTCAACTTCAAATCTTTAGCAATTTCTGGAGTAGCGATCACATCAGTTCTCATCTTATTCAAAACTGTCACCGCTTATGGTGAAAATCATCTTCGCGCTACCAGTCTCATTCACAACCGTTATCATCTCACCCTAGCTAAAAACTTGCCAAACTGTGAAAAAGTCAACTCACTAGTTTTGAATATTCAACAGTCTGGTATTTACCTCAATGCCTCTTTATTAACAGTCAACGCAAATACAGATACAAAAACCCAGCTTCCTCTCACAGGTATTTTGAAAAATCAACAACTAGAATTATCGGGAAAAATTGACAGTTCAATTTTCTGTCAAACTCCCTCTGTCCAAAATAGTCAAATTCAACCCATCACAATTCAAATGTCACAACTGAATAACGATAATATTCCCGGTCAACTAAAAATCAACAACATTCCCACCACTTTAGAATTCACCGCTTTACCCCAAACAGAACCCAAAGCTACTACCAAATCAGAAAGCCATTAAAACATGAAAAATCAACTTAGAACCAGGAAATTTTACCTTTTAAATCTTTTAATAGTCAGCTTATTTACTTTATGTTCCGCAATTGCTATCAATACTTGCGTTAGTCTTGCAATTGCCAAATTAGCAACACTAAATAAATGGCAGTTCAACCCTAAATCGCAGCAACTAGAAATTACCCTTTCCGCAGTTACAAAACCTGAGTATTTCTACCTTGAGCAACCCCCGCGTCTAGTTGTAGATTTACCTAATACCCAATTAGGCAATGTAGACACCCAAAAAAACTATTCTGGAACAATCCAGAAAATTCGCGTTTCCCAATTTAGCCCTAACATCACCCGCATTGTCATCGATTTAAAACCAGGAACTTTTGTCGATGCCAACCAGGTAAAACTTCAACCCATTTCCCCAAAAAACCCAACTCGCTGGGTTTTAAGCCCTATATTCTCCCATAATAGCACTTCTTCAATCAATCAGGCATCCCCAGCCCCTTTGATGACTCTCCCACCACCAGCCACCAATTTACCCATAAACCAACAACCTTTTGTAATTGCACCGCCTCTTAATTCTCAAAACCCTGCTCCATTATCCAACTTGATGATTATCCCAGCTAATTCTCCCAATTCTTCAGAGAATGCCAATATCATTACAGTACCTAATTCTTTACCCAATGTTCCTAATTCCCAAAATTCTACAGATGAAATTCTTAGTATTCCTATAATTGAATTTGGTCAACCACTACCCACTATTAAATAAAAAGTCAAAAGTCAACAGTCAAAATAGAAAATAGGGAAGATGTATCTTTCTTCTCCCTTCTACCTCTTGCCTCCTGACTTCTGACTCCTGAATTATAAGGTTTTTAGAATCTTTCTGTATCCTGATTTGGTGCAACTGCTCCCGGTTGAGATAAGAAGAAGTTTTGAGCAGATTCATTCTGATATATACACCTAATATCTGGCTTTTCACTGTCTAAATTACCTGTAAAGCCAAAAGTATTAAGGCGATTTTTACATTCCCTCACCTGATCTGATGTCACAAGTTTTTTGTTTTCTAAAATTGCCCAGTTATTTTGACGGATCACACATCCAGGACGAATATTAGGCTGGGCAACATAGACATTAAAGGGGTTAAGAGTTACAAACAGTCTGGCATCCATGACCATCGCGCTGGCTCCATACTGCACGCAAATTTCAGGGTTTGGTGCTTTGGTATCAATGAATTCACGGGAAGCCACATTGGATGGGCTTAATGTGCTTGTAGAACTAAACGCAATACCAATCCCAATTCCCAAAATCAACACCCCTCCCAAAATTGCAATAGTAGTGAAGTTAAATAAAGGGGATTGGAAAACAGAGGGTTTAGGAGTAGTAGCAGCTGATCTACCAGTAGATTTACGTCTCATTTTTGCTTGTTCACCTTCATGCCAACTTGAGAGGGAGTTATCTATTCTCTCCCTACTTCAGTATGACGATTATTAAGGAAAATTGTCCCTTATTTTCAATCTAATTCCCATAACTCTTGTGAGGTGGGCATCTTGCCCGCTAAATAATTTAATACTAAGTAAATACTCTAAAAAACCCAAATAAACGCTTACTTTATTAAATGAACACTCTGAAGGTGCGATCGCTAACTTACGAACAGAGTCTTTTTCACAGATGTCTACCGGGAAAGTGCGCCCTTATTCTTCTCTTCCTCTTTGCTCCATTGCACCTTTGCGCCTCTGCGCGAAACAAAAACAAACGCATTCAACAGCAAGTGCAAATAAACAAAGTTTTCCAAAGTTTCTCTCTCACCTAGTCAACAAAACGATAATCTGACTGCATAGTGGAGAAGAAATTCAGTAATGACCCAGCCTTCTAATATTCGTCAACTGTTAACTGATGCCAAACTAGGACTGCTACCGTATCTAGATAACCGCCTCAATGAGATAGCCAACTCCTGGCAGCAACTAGAAAATCTGCGTTTAGAGCCTTATGATATTGAACTGGGAGAATGCAACACCATAGCAGCAAACGAACCCAGACCTCTGATTACTCAGTCAGTTTCCCTCAGATGCTATATCGCTGGTAGCATCAAAGATAAATTAGAACTCTTGCTTTTAGCTTCAGAATTACAAAATTCCCTGGATGCAACTATCTTTGAATGGAGTAACCGTGAGTGGTATCAGTTCGAGAAACCATTGAAGCGACCAGTAACACAAATTACAGGTGGTTTAGATTACGAACTGCTAGAAAACCCTCCCCACTCTTGCCGTCTGGCTATCTATCGAGAATTTGATTTAATCTACACTATCAGCTTTTAAAGCTGCCATAATCAGAGTCAGCAGTCAGTCAAAAAACAACTGACAACTGACAACTGACTAGTAACTAACTAGCTAACAGTGTTTTTTCCAGCGGAGTCCAGCGGAAATAGCGATCGCCACCCCGTTCAATCACCACTTTTACCCGTGGTTCCAACTTCGGCAAATTAGCCAAATATTCCACTTCCTGATCAGAAAGAATATGTCCCTCAATAATCCATAGCAATAGACCCTTAGACTTAGGTGGTAACTGTTCCAGATGAGAACTGATCATTGGTGGTAGATAATACACCTCACCCACTGCTGCACCGCTACCAGTGCTTTTTTTACCCAGATGAGGAGGTCTAACTCCATGAACTCTCGTCAGATAGGCAGCAACATCTCCTAGTCCCCTGGCCGTAATGTGGAGGTTAATATAGCCAGCAGCCCGTAATCGACGGCGATACCGACCTTCATAGCCTCCCTCCAAAGGAACATATACACCCAGAGCGCCAAATTTCTCCAAATCCCGGATTAAACCGTTGCCAGTGGTAATTAGTGCCATAAATTTTCGTCTTATCCCACTTAGATATTTCTATTATTCACCTTTTGATGGTAGATTAAGTTAGATTAAGTCACAGAATTTTAGCATTATGGGCATTGAGCGCAGGGGACTTTCTCTTTTCCCACGTGTATTCATCCCCCAAGCAAAATCTGCCCCGCCAATTACTAGACAAAAATCAATCAATGATTTATATTATTAGATTGTGACCAAACAGTAAAATTAGGTAGCTATCTTATTTAGCACTCTCAGCCAGGACGAGCATCAAAATTTGATGACTTAGATAATTCCCCAGGGATAATCTGGTGGAAATGCACAAGAGACTGCTAAACTAAAAAAGCTTTCAGGTCAAACTCAGAAGCTCATGGCTATCAACCCACAGCCAAATAAAAGCTTCAGTCCGTGTTCACTCCCGCAGCCCCTAAAAAAAGGCAAATCCTCAAACAGTAGTTTAAGGTATTTAGAGAAGTAGAGCCTGAATAGCAATTTTCAGGAAACGGATACTGAGTGGAAAATAGCCACTTAAGTCCTACTACAACCGGAGAGTGCCAGAGCAATCGCTTGGACGAAAGCATTGCTGCACAAAGCGCAAAGCAATAACGTCTTGCATTGATTCCAGAAGTAATGCCTTCCGATGAAGAAGGTAATTATTACTGTTTTGGTGGATAAGTGAGTGAAAAATAAACAGATTCACCAAACAGTAGGGAAACAGTTTGTTGCGTCATAAAGAATTTGCACTGTCTAACGCCAGTCCAAATTGGGGAGAAGATTCCCCCCGAAAACGACGCTGACAAAGCTTGTCCTAGTCCGATTCCACGGTCAGCAAATAGAAAGGAGAACCAGTTACTGTGTCTGTAGGTATTCTCGGCACCAAGCTGGGCATGACCCAAATATTTGACGATGCAGGAAGAGCTATTCCTGTCACCGTAATTCAAGCCGGGCCATGCACTGTTACACAAGTTAAGACAAAACAGACCGACGGTTACTCTGCCATCCAAGTTGGTTATGGCGAAGTGAAGCCCAAGGCATTAAATAGACCACTACTAGGACACCTAGCTAAATCATCGGCCCCAGCATTGCGGCACTTGAATGAGTATCGCACTGATGCCTCTGGTGATTATGCTTTAGGTCAAGAACTTAAAGCAGATATTTTTAGTGAAGGTCAAATTGTAGATGTGATCGGTACAAGTATCGGTCGCGGTTTTGCGGGGAACCAAAAGCGTAATAACTTCGGTCGCGGTCCCATGTCACATGGTTCCAAAAACCACAGAGCGCCCGGTTCTATCGGTGCTGGTACAACTCCTGGTCGTGTTTATCCCGGTAAACGGATGGCAGGGCGCTTGGGTGGTACTCGTGTCACAATTCGCAAACTAATCGTAGTGCGAGTAGATGCAGAACGCAACTTAATTCTCATTAAAGGCGCTATTCCTGGTAAACCAGGAGCTTTAGTGAATGTTGTACCTACAAATAAAGTTGGTAATAAATAGTTTTAGTTGTTTAGCTGTCAGCGTCAACTGACAACTGACCACTGACAAAGGACACAAAAATGGTTGAGAGTGTAGTTAAGAATTGGCAAGGAGACCAAGTTGGCCAGACCAGCTTTGAGTTGCGAGTTGCCAAAGAACAAACAGCGGCGCATATAGTACACCGCGCCCTCGTCAGACAAATGACCAATTCTCGCCAAGGTACAGTCAGCACCAAAACCCGTTCTGAAGTACGTGGTGGAGGTCGCAAGCCTTGGAGACAAAAAGGTACAGGTCGCGCTCGTGCCGGTTCTATTCGTTCACCCCTATGGCGTGGTGGTGGTGTGATCTTTGGACCAAAACCCAGAGATTTTAACATCAAGCTAAACCGTAAAGAACGACGCTTGGCATTGCGGACAGCCTTTGTTAGTCGCACCGAAGATTTGATTGTTGTAGAAGAATTTAGCAACGAACTACAACGCCCCAAAACCAAGGAAATGGTAGCAGCATTAGCCCGTTGGGGAGCAGCACCAGAACATAAATCCTTGTTAATTTTGGCTGAAATGGCAGAAAACGTAATTTTGTCAGCCCGCAATATCGAGAATTTAAAGGTAATTGCAGCTGACCAATTAAATGTTTACGATTTGCTGCACGCTGACAAAATCGTTGTGACATCAGCAGCTTTAGAAAAAATTCAGGAGGTCTACAGTGCCTAACTTTGACCCCCGTAACCTTGCCGATTTAGTACGTCGTCCAATTCTTACCGAAAAGGCGACAATCATGATGGAGCAAAACAAATACACATTTGAAGTAACTCCAAAATCGACGAAACCAGAAATTAGAGCAGCAATTGAAGACTTGTTTCAAGTCAAGGTTGTAAAAGTCAATACCTCCTTACCACCACGCAAAAAGCGCCGAGTCGGTAAGTTTATCGGCTTTAAACCCCAATACAAGCGGGCTGTTGTAACCATAGCAACTGGGGACGCAGAAAAAATCAGACAAGTTCTCTTCCCAGATGTTTAAGAATTTTAGATTTTAGAAGTGATGATTTTATATTGGGCTGGTAAATAGTTGCCAAGAAACAATTAAAAATCGCCAATCAAAATCACTAAAATTCTCAATCTCCAATCGAAAATCCGAAATTCAAAATTACTTATGGGTACTCGTTCTTATCGCCCTTATACCCCCAGTACTCGCCAAGTTACAATCTCCGACTTTGCGGAAATCACTAAAACTGAGCCAGAAAAATCACTGACTGAATCAGTACATCGTCCCAAAGGTCGGAACAATCAAGGGCGGATAACCAGCCGTCGTCGGGGAGGCGGACACAAGCAACTTTACCGGATTATCGACTTTAAGAGAGATAAGCGGGATATTGCAGCTACAGTTACAGCAATTGAATACGATCCTAACCGGAATGCGCGAATCGCCCTGGTTGTATATGAAGATGGCGAAAAACGCTATATTTTACATCCCAATGGCTTGAAAGTAGGCGCAACAATTATTGCTGGCGTTGAAGCTCCTTTTGAAGATGGTAACGCCTTACCTCTGTCTAAGATTCCTTTGGGTACTAATGTTCATAACGTGGAAATGACTCCAGGTAAAGGCGGTCAAATTGTCCGTGCTGCTGGAGCGACAGCCCAAGTTGTGGCTAAAGAAGGTAATTACGTAACTCTTAAGTTACCTTCTGGTGAAGTTCGCATGATTCGCCGTGAATGTTACGCCACCATTGGACAAGTAGGCAACACTGACGCGAGAAACCTGAGTGCTGGTAAAGCCGGACGGAATCGCTGGAAGGGTCGTCGTCCTAAGGTCAGAGGTAGCGTCATGAACCCTGTTGATCACCCACATGGTGGTGGTGAAGGTAGAGCGCCCATCGGTAGATCGGGACCTGTGACACCTTGGGGTAAACCAACTTTAGGTGCTAAAACCCGCAAGCGCAAGAAAGCAAGCACTAAATTAATTGTACGTCGCCGTCGTAAGTCTTCTAAACGTGGACGTGGTGGTCGTCAGTCTTAGAATTTTAGATTTTCAATTTTGGATTTTAGATCGGGTCTACTTGTAGGCATCCAAAATTGGGGAAACCTAATAATCCGAAATTCTAAATCAAAAATCAAAAATCAAAAATCAAAAATTGAACTATGGGTCGTTCTCTAAAAAAAGGTCCTTTCGTTGCTGATCACTTACTCAGCAAGCTCGAAAAACTGAACGCTAAAAACGAGAAGCAAGTCATCAAAACTTGGTCAAGAGCCTCGACAATTTTACCGATGATGGTAGGTCATACCATAGCTGTTCACAATGGAAAACAACACGTTCCAGTGTTTGTAAATGAACAGATGGTAGGACATAAGTTGGGTGAATTTGCCCCAACCCGCACCTACAGAGGTCATGGTAAAAGTGACAAAAAATCGGGGAGATAGTCATTAGTCATTAGTCATTAGCTAAGAAGAAATGACCAATGACAAATGACCAAAATGGAGAAAATTATGGCAACTGATACTACAGAAGTTAAAGCGATCGCTCGTTACATCCGCATTTCTCCCTATAAAGTGCGTCGTGTACTTGACCAAATCCGGGGACGGTCATATCGAGAAGCACTCATCATCCTGGAATTCATGCCCTACCGAGCTTGTGATCCAGTATTAAAGGTGTTAAGAAGTGCAGCAGCTAATGCTGAACATAATGCAGGACTAGAACGGGCGGAACTAGTCATTACTCAGGCTTATGCTGACCAAGGTCCAGTCCTGAAACGGTTTCAGCCCAGAGCGCAGGGACGAGCTTACCAAATTCGCAAGCCGACGTGTCACATCACTGTCGCTGTCGGTGCAGGTGCTACTGCTGCTAAATAAGCAAAATACAGACACAAGTAATTGCGTACAGTAAGAAATTTTAGAGGAAGCATTTGTGGGACAGAAAATTCATCCAGTCGGTTTTCGTCTGGGTATTACACAAGAGCATCAATCCCGTTGGTTTGCGGTTCCTGATCGTTATCCAGAACTGCTACAGGAAGACCACAAACTCCGTCAATACATAGAACAAAAACTGGGTAGATCCGCTCAAAACAACGCCGGGATTTCCGAAATACGTATTGAGCGCAAAGCTGACCAAATCGACCTAGAGGTAAGGACAGCTAGACCAGGTGTGGTAGTAGGTCGGGGTGGACAAGGTATAGAATCACTGCGTACCGGACTCCAAGAAATGCTGGGCAGCAACCGCCAAATTCGCATTAACGTAGTTGAAGTTCAACGAGTTGATGCTGATGCCTACTTGATTGCAGAATACATTGCTCAACAACTAGAACGCCGTGTTTCCTTCCGTCGTGTAGTTCGCCAAGCTATTCAACGCGCCCAAAGAGCAGGAGTTCAAGGGATTAAGGTTCAAGTTGGTGGTCGGCTCAACGGTGCGGAAATTGCCCGGACAGAGTGGACACGTGAAGGCAGAGTACCTTTACATACCCTGCGGGCTGATATTGACTATTCTTGCTGCACAGCGCAAACAGTTTACGGCATTTTGGGCATCAAGGTTTGGGTATTTAAGGGAGAAATTATTCCTGGACAGGAAGAAACTCCAGCCCAACCAACAACAAGGGATCGCGAACCCCGCCGCCGTCAACAACAACGCCGTCGCCAGCAATTTGAAGACCGCTCCAATGAAGCATAGTCATGAGTCAGCGATCATGAGTTAGTGGGAAAAACTGACAACTGACAACTGACAACTGACAACTGACAACTGACAAATAGCAAATCATGTTAAGCCCTAGAAGAACAAAATTCCGCAAACAACAACGCGGACGCATGGAAGGTCTGGCAACCCGTGGTAGCACCCTCAACTTTGGGGATTTTGCCCTCCAGGCACAAGAACCATCGTGGATTACGTCCCGGCAAATAGAGGCTTCCCGTCGAGCAATGACTCGTTATATTCGCCGGGGTGGTCAAATCTGGATCAGGATTTTCCCTGATAAACCTGTAACTATGCGTCCCGCAGAGACCCGGATGGGTTCCGGTAAAGGTAATCCAGAATTTTGGGTAGCTGTCGTCAAACCAGGACGGATTTTATTTGAAATCGCTGGTGTTTCCGAAGAAGTAGCCCGTGAAGCTATGCGATTAGCAGCTTATAAACTGCCAATCAAAACCAAGTTTATTGTGCGCTCTCAACCACAGGAGCAGGAGTAGGTTATGCCTCTTCCCAAGATTTCAGAAGCTAGAGAATTAAGTGACGAAAAACTGTCTGAGGAAATAGTCGCTGTCAAAAGACAACTATTTCAGTTGCGCTTGCAAAAAGCCACTAGACAGCTAGAAAAACCCCACCAGTTCAGACACGCCCGCCATCGCCTCGCCCAACTGCTGACAGTAGAGGGAGAACGCCAACGGGCTGCAAGTCAATCGACTAAGGAATAAAAGTAGGAGATTATGGCAGTCAAGGAACGAGTTGGCTTGGTAGTGAGCGATAAAATGCAAAAAACAGTGGTAGTTGCTGTGGAAAACCGCGCTCCTCACCCCAAGTACGGCAAAATCGTAGTTCGAACCCGGCGCTATAAGGCTCACGATGAAGATAATCACTGCAAAGTGGGCGATCGCGTGCGTATTCAGGAAACTCGACCCCTGAGCAAAACTAAGCGTTGGCAAGTTACAGAAATCCTCAACGCTAAAGCTACAACATAAATAGTTGTTATCAAATTAACAACTCTATCCGGGAGACTAAGTTGTGATTCAACCCCAAACTTATCTGAATGTCGCAGATAATAGCGGTGCCAAAAAACTCATGTGTATCCGCGTATTAGGTGCAGGCAACCGCCGCTACGGTGGCGTGGGCGATAAAATTATCGCTGTTGTTAAAGAGTCCTCACCCAACATGGCTGTGAAAAAGTCTGATGTCGTGGAAGCAGTAATTGTCCGCACCAGAAAAAGTATAAATCGTGACAGTGGCATGAGCATTCGTTTTGATGATAATGCCGCAGTCATCATCAACAAAGATGGTAATCCTAGAGGTACACGGGTTTTCGGACCAGTGGCACGGGAATTACGCGATAAAAACTTTACCAAAATAGTTTCTCTCGCGCCGGAGGTGCTGTAATGGCAAAGCCACAACCGAAAGTTTTTCATAAAATGCACGTCAAAACTGGCGACACTGTACAAGTGATAGCTGGTAAAGATAAGGGTAAAGTTGGGGAAGTAATTAAAGCACTACCCCAACTCAGCAAAGTCCTGATCAAAGGTGTGAATATCAAAACAAAGCACGTTAAACCTCAGCAAGAAGGGGAATCTGGGCAGATAGTCACCCAGGAGTATCCCATTCATAGCTCTAACGTTATGCTTTATTCCACCAAGCAAAACGTCGCTAGTCGAGTCTGCTACACTTTCACCGCCGAAGGTAAGAAAGTGAGAATGCTCAAGAAAACAGGTGAAATCCTCGATAAATAGTCATTCATCGGTCATTGCTCATTTGTTAAGAACAACTGACAACTGACAAAAAACTTTCCCTGACCAAGCCCAGGGATAATAAGGACAAATAACTATGGCGACAACAAGACTCAAAAATTTATACCAAGAGACAATTGTCCCCAAACTAACCCAACAGTTTCAATACACCAACGTTCATCAAGTACCGAAGGTGGTGAAAATAACTATTAACCGGGGTTTGGGAGAAGCTGCTCAAAATGCTAAAGCATTAGAAGCATCTTTAAACGAGATTGCAGTGATCACTGGTCAAAAACCAGTAGTGACAAGGGCAAAAAAGGCGATCGCTGGCTTCAAAATTCGTCAAGGTATGCCTGTGGGCATCATGGTGACTCTCAGAGGCGAACGGATGTATGCCTTTCTCGACCGACTGATTAGCCTATCATTACCTAGAATCCGCGACTTTCGCGGTATTAGCCCCAAAAGCTTTGACGGACGGGGTAACTATACTCTGGGTGTACGAGAACAGCTGATTTTTCCAGAAGTCGAGTACGATAGCATCGATCAAATCCGTGGTCTAGATATTTCTATCATCACCACAGCGAAAAACGACGAAGAAGGACGTGCCTTACTAAAAGAAATGGGAATGCCCTTTCGCGATCAATAAGTTCATCTAAAGAGGGAACGATGGCGGCTAACGACACAATTGCAGATATGCTGACGCGCATCCGCAATGCTAACCTGGCAAGGCATCAAACTACACTAGTGCCAGCCACAAAAATGACTCGTAGTATTGCTAAAGTACTACAGCAAGAAGGCTTTATTGCTGAAATTGCGGAATCTGGAGAAGGGATAAAGCTTAACCTAGTAATTTCCTTGAAATACAAAGGTAAGAATCGTCAACCCCTAATTACAGCCTTGAAGCGCGTGAGTAAACCAGGTTTGCGCGTTTACTCCAACAGAAAAGAATTACCCAGAGTACTAGGTGGTATCGGTATCGCCGTTATTTCCACATCCAGTGGGATTATGACTGACCGCGAAGCGCGTCGTCAAAACCTGGGTGGTGAAGTGCTTTGCTACGTTTGGTAGTCGTCAAATGCCTCCGGCACGCATTCGCGAACGTCAATAGTTCAGTTCCACCTAAAACTGACAACTGACAACTGACAACTAACAGATGACAATTGACAAAGGACAAAGGACAAAATTAAGTCATGTCTCGTATTGGTAAACGTCCAATTACTGTTCCCGCCAAAGTACAAGTGGCGATTGATGGCACAAAGGTAGTGGTGAAAGGTCCAAAAGGAGAACTTTCTCGTGAACTACCTGCTCATGTCATGGTTGCTCAAGAAGGCGAAACACTTTTGGTGACACGTCGGGATGAAACCCGTACCTCAAGGCAAATGCACGGTTTAAGCCGTACCTTGGTTGCCAACATGGTCGAAGGAGTTTCCCAAGGTTTTCAACGGCGGTTGGAAATTCAAGGGGTCGGTTATCGCGCCCAAGTTCAAGGCCGTAACCTAGTGTTGAATATCGGTTATAGCCATCAGGTACAAATTGAGCCACCAGAGGGAATTCAGTTTGCTGTAGAAAATAACACTAACGTCATCGTTAGTGGTTATGACAAGGAAATAGTAGGTAACACAGCAGCTAAAATTCGTGCCGTTCGTCCACCAGAACCCTACAAAGGTAAAGGCATTCGCTATGCCGGTGAAGTGGTCAGACGCAAAGCTGGTAAGACTGGTAAGGGTGGTAAGAAGTAAACATGAAACTTACTCGTAGAGAATCAAAACAGCGTCGCCATCGGCGCGTGCGTGGTAAAGTTAGCGGTTCCCCAGAACGCCCACGCCTAGCTGTATTTCGCTCCAATGAGCATATTTATGCTCAATTGATTGATGATACACAGCATCAAACCATCGTGGCTGCATCAACCGTAGAACCAGAGTTGAAGTCTAATTTAGCTTCTGGAGCTAACTGTGATGCTTCAGCGCAAGTTGGTAAGTTGATAGCAGTGCGCTCCTTAGAAAAAGGCATCACCAAAGTCGTTTTTGATCGCGGTGGCAACCTCTATCATGGTCGCATCAAAGCACTAGCTGAAGCAGCACGCGAAGCTGGTTTAGATTTCTAAAGTCATCTGTCAGGGAACAGGGAACAGTAATAACTGATAACTGATAACTGACAACTGACAACTGACAACTGACAACTGACGTTGAGAGAGCATTGATTATGGCAACGGGTCGTCGTAAAGCAAACAAAGCAAAAAAAGAAGAAACTAACTGGCAAGAAAGGGTGATTCAAATCCGTCGTGTTAGTAAAGTCGTCAAAGGTGGTAAAAAACTCAGCTTCCGGGCAATTGTAGTCGTTGGAAACGAGCGCGGCCAAGTTGGTGTGGGAGTAGGCAAAGCCTCTGATGTAATTGGTGCAGTCAAAAAAGGTGTCGCAGATGGTAAAAAACATCTGATTGATATTCCTATTACCAAATCTAACTCCATCCCCCATCCCATCGATGGTATCGGTGGAGGAGCTAAGGTAATGATGCGCCCAGCAGCACCAGGTACAGGGGTAATCGCTGGTGGTGCAGTTCGGACTGTCTTAGAGTTGGCAGGAGTACGTAACGTTCTCGCTAAACAACTCGGCTCTAATAATCCTCTGAATAATGCTAGAGCCGCCGTTAATGCTCTATCTACACTGCGGACATTTGCTGAAGTCGCTGAAGATCGGGGCATTGCCATCGAGAATCTCTATATTTAGTAAAGCTTTGATATTGGATTTTTTATCTAAAATCCACAAGCAAAACGAGATTATCAATCCCAAATCTAAAATCCCAAATCAAAATGAGACTCAACGATGTTAAGCCCCAAAAAGGCTCAAAAAAACGCCGTAAGCGTGTAGGTAGAGGTATTTCTGCCGGACAAGGCGCTAGTGCAGGTTTAGGTATGCGGGGTCAAAAATCCCGCTCTGGTAGCAGCACTAGACCAGGATTTGAGGGGGGTCAACAGCCATTGTACCGCCGTATACCCAAGCTCAAAGGCTTTCCTGTCGTTAATCGTAAAATTTACACTACGATAAATGTAGAGAAGTTGGCCTCTCTAGCCGCTAATTCAGAAGTAACTTTAGCTTCTTTGAAAGAGTCCGGTATTGTTACATCTGTTAAAGGTCCATTGAAAATATTAGGCAATGGAGAATTGGGCGTTCCGCTCAATGTACAAGCGGCAGCTTTCACAGGCCAAGCTCGCAGCAAAATTGAGGCAGCTGGCGGGAGTTGTCACGTCTTAGACTGAGCCAGGACGGAGCATCCCCAGCTAGTCAACTCGCTTCCAGCGCCTGGTTCACTATAAAGGTAGCACTCTATGATCAGTCGAGACAAAGCCCCAACGGCTCAAGAAACTTTTATGCAGATGGCGCAAGCAGCTGGACTGAGAGGTAGGCTGCTTGTTACGGTCGGTATTTTAATTTTGGTTCGCCTGGGCATCTTTTTACCAGTACCAGGAATTAATCGCGAGAGATTTGCAGAAGCTATATCCGGCAATAATTCCATCTTCGGATTATTGGATATATTTTCGGGACGGGGACTCTCTACTTTGGGCGTATTCGCCTTGGGGATTTTGCCCTTTATTAATGCGTCCATTATCATCCAATTGCTGACTGCTGCTATTCCATCTTTAGAAAATTTACAGAAAAATGAAGGGGAAGCAGGTCGGCGGAAAATATCGCAAATTACCCGCTATGTAACTGTAGTTTGGGCGATTGTTCAAAGTGTAGCTTTTTCGGCATTATTCCTGCAACAATTTGCTTTGAATCCAGGCCCTTTGTTTGTAGCGGAAACGGCGATCGCTCTTACTGCTGGTTCAATGTTCGTGATGTGGGCATCAGAACTGATCACAGAACGGGGTATTGGTAATGGCGCATCTTTGTTGATTTTTGTCAATATTGTGGCTTCTTTACCAAAATCTTTAGGCAATACCATTGACTTGGTACAAGTGGGTGGTAGAGAAGTTGTTGGTCGTGTGATTGTCCTGTTACTAGTTTTCCTCATGACAATTGTAGGAATTGTGTTTGTACAGGAAGGAATGCGCCGCATCCCGATTATTTCCGCCCGTCGTCAAGTAGGACGTAGAGTATTAGCAGAACAGCGTAGCTTTTTGCCTTTACGTTTGAATCAAGGTGGTGTGATGCCGATCATTTTTGCTGCGGCTATCCTCAGTTTGCCACTGCTAATTGCCAACTTCACAAAAAATGCTGATTTGGCAAATATCGTTAACACCTATCTGAGTCCTAGCGGTTCTGGTTCTTGGGTTTATGCTTTGGTATACATGGTTTCCATTATCTTCTTTAGCTACTTCTATTCTTCCTTGATTCTTAACCCAGTAGATGTGGCACAAAACTTGAAGAAAATGGGTTCGAGTATTCCCGGTATTCGCCCCGGTAAGGCTACCAGTGAGTATATTGAGCGTGTTAGCAACCGACTGACTTTTTTAGGCTCACTTTTCTTAGGTTTAGTGGCAATTATCCCTACAGCTATAGAAAGTACCTTAAATGTCCCTACTTTTAGAGGTTTGGGTGCTACCTCTTTGTTGATTTTAGTGGGCGTGGCAATTGATACGGCAAGACAAATTCAAACCTACGTTATCTCTCAACGCTATGAAGGAATGGTGAAACAATAGTGACGCGATTAATCTTCTTGGGACCACCAGGTGCTGGTAAAGGAACTCAGTCCAAAATTTTGGCTGATTTTTTGAATATTCCCCATATTTCTACTGGTGACATTTTACGGCAAGCCATTCAAGACCAAACTTCTTTGGGTATCAAAGCCCAAAGCTATATGGATCAGGGTGAGTTAGTTCCTGATCAACTTGTGGAAGATTTGGTTAAGGAACGCCTTTTTCAACCAGATACTGAAAACGGTTGGATTCTTGATGGCTTTCCCCGCAAAGTAACCCAGGCGGTATTTTTGGCAGAATTACTGGCAGAAACAGGGCAGAGTGGCGAAAAGGCAGTCAACTTAGATGCACCAGATGAAATAGTTATCTCTCGGTTGCTGGGACGTGGACGCAAAGACGATAGCGAAGAAGTGATTCGTCGTCGTTTAGAAGTATACCGCGATGAAACTGCACCCTTGATTGACTATTACAGCGATCGCCACAAACTTTTGACTGTTAACGGTAATCAGTCCCCAGAAGAAGTCACCACCGAATTAAAAAACGTCATAGCTGCTTAAAGGGACAGTCCGGGGAAACATAGGAGAGCAGAAAAGATCAGGCAAACAAAAGGGAATATTTATCTTTACTTTTGCATAAGTGCCTTTTCCCCATCCCCCGTCCCCAGTCCCTTTTAGCTAAGATATATTAATAAACTGTTGATATATTTCGCAAGTTGTGTTGTCTTACCGATTGCATCTGTGGCAACGGAACAAAAAATTGTTGAGTTGAGGAAAAAACTTGTCTAAACAAGATTTGATTGAAATGGAAGGGACTGTCACCGAGTCATTGCCTAATGCAATGTTTCGTGTTGATTTGGACAACGGTTTTAATGTCTTAGCACACATTTCCGGCAAAATTCGCCGTAATTACATCAAAATTTTACCTGGCGATCGCGTCAAAGTGGAGTTAACTCCCTACGACCTGACAAAAGGCAGAATCACCTATCGACTACGGAAAAAGTAAAAATAATGTAGAGAATCTTACCATAAATCAGCTTTTTTGGGATTTACCCATTTACTTAACTGAAATAATTTCTCTAGAAATGCTATAATTTACCATTTGGAGTCAAGTAGAAAAGGCATGAAAGTCAGAGCCTCAGTCAAAAAAATCTGTGAAAAGTGCAGCGTGATCAAACGCCGTGGTCGCGTCATGGTGATTTGTGAAAACCCAAAACACAAGCAACGTCAAGGATAAAACTCTGAACTACCAGAGTCTGGTGCATTCCCAAATCACCATCAAAACCAAAGGACCTGCTTAATTACGTTTTGGCAACTGCGAATACGAACAAAAGAGGGAGATATTCATTGTGGCACGGATTTCGGGAGTAGACCTTCCCCGCGATAAGCGCGTAGAGATTGGTCTGACTTACATTTACGGAATTGGGTTATCAAGGTCGCAGGAAATCCTAGCAGCCAGCGGTGTGAACCCAGACACCCGCGTTAAAGACTTAAGTGATGCTGATGTAGCAGCCCTGAGAGCCGAAATAGAAAGCAACTATCAAGTTGAAGGAGACTTACGGCGCTTAGAGGCGATGAACATCAAACGCCTAGTTGATATTGGCTGTTATCGAGGTCGTCGTCATCGCATGGGTTTACCTGTGAGAGGACAAAGAACCCGCACCAACGCCAGAACCAGACGCGGAAGAAGACAGACAGTGGCTGGGAAGAAGAAAGCCCCTGGCAAATAATTTTTCTTGGCTTGCTCATCCAAGCAAGTTTTACCTTAAATTCACTAAACAAACATGGCAAGACAACCAACTAAAAAATCCGGGAGCAAGAAGCAGAAACGGAACGTACCCAACGGCATGGCCTACATTCAGTCTACTTTCAACAATAGCATTGTCACCATTACCGACCAAAATGGAGATGTCATCTCCTGGGCAAGTGCTGGTTCTAGTGGATTTAAGGGGGCAAAAAAGGGAACACCCTTCGCAGCACAAACCGCTGCTGAAAGTGCAGGCCGCCGAGCCATCGATCAAGGGATGCGTCAAATTGAAGTCATGGTCAGCGGACCTGGAGCAGGTAGAGAAACTGCTATCCGGGCGCTGCAAGGAGCAGGACTGGAAATTACGCTGATTCGGGATATTACCCCGATTCCTCACAATGGCTGCCGTCCACCCAAGCGCCGTCGAGTTTAACTGTCAACTGTTAAGCACGATCAGGCGGGAAGTTAATGTTAAAGCAAATCACCTACAAGGCTATCTGGGGCTTATAGAGTATTAACTGCTTAAGCAAAGTTAATACTTGTTCTCTTCAGATCCATGCGGTGACTAGGAAGCACATCAGCTCTTCCTATAGGGAGGGCTGCTAAACTTTCGACAATCCAAAATATTTTCAGTGCCTGCGGGTTGAATTGGAAAATCAAACTTTAACGCCCTTAGATGTTGGCAGTTTGATCAACCACAGCCATAGATCAGAGCATAAAGTGAATTCGAGAGGCAAATCAATGCCTGCTAGCAGCACCTTAAAAGGGAGGCTACTCCGTGGCGCAGTTTCAAATTGAATGTGTAGAGTCTAATACAGAGGAAAGTCGGAGCCATTACAGTAAATTTGTTCTCGAACCGCTAGAACGTGGTCAAGGAACAACTGTAGGCAACGCGTTACGGCGGGTTTTGCTTTCCAATCTAGAGGGAACAGCAGTTACAGCAGTGCGTATAGCTGGGGTTAGTCATGAGTTTGCCACAGTTCCTGGCGTGCGGGAAGATGTGCTGGAAATTCTCATGCGAATGAAGGAAGTTATCCTCAAAAGCTATTCCTCTCAACCCCAAATTGGTCGGTTACTAGTTAATGGTCCTGCAACAATCACAGCGGCACATTTTGATTTGCCAAGTGAAGTAGAAGTGATCGATCCAACGCAGTATGTAGCTACCATCGCCGAAGGTGGCAAACTGGAAATGGAATTTCGGATCGAGAGAGGTAAAGGTTATCGCACTGTAGAGCGCGGAAGGGAAGAAGCCACATCTTTGGACTTTCTGCAAATTGACTCGGTGTTTATGCCGGTGCGAAAAGTCAACTATAGCGTTGAAGAAGCCCGTGGGGATGGAACCCTCAAAGATCGACTGCTGTTAGAAGTTTGGACTAACGGCAGTCTTTCCCCTCAAGAAGCACTATCTTCCTCTGCGGGAATTTTGGTAGATTTATTCAACCCGTTGAAAGATATCTCCCTGGAACCAACGGATACTGGTTCAGATATTCCAGACGATCCAACTGCTCAGATTCCCATTGAAGAATTGCAACTTTCTGTCCGGGCATATAACTGTCTCAAACGAGCGCAAGTTAACTCTGTGGCAGATTTGTTGGATTATACCCAAGAAGACCTCCTAGAAATCAAAAACTTTGGTCAAAAGTCAGCGGAAGAGGTAGTGGAAGCTTTACAGCGTCGCTTAGGCATTACTTTACCGCAGGAAAGAGGTTCTAAACAAAGTTAATTTCAGTCCCTAATAAGTCATAGTGCATTATTATGCGTCACCGTTGTCGAGTCAAAAAACTTGGTAAACCAGCTGACCAGCGTCGCGCTCTGTTGCGATCGCTGACCACCGAGCTAATCCGTCATGGTCGGATTACCACTACTTTAATCCGCGCTAAAGTCCTGCGGAGTGAAGCAGAGAAGATGATCACCCTAGCTAAAGATGGTTCTTTAGCAGCACGTCGGGAAGCACTGGGCTACATCTACGACAAAACCCTAGTTCATGCCTTATTTGAGCAAGCACCCACTCGGTATGCTAACCGTCAAGGGGGTTATACTCGCATTCTGCATACCATTCCCCGTCGTGGTGATAATGCGGAAATGGCGATTATTGAATTAGTTTAAGGGAACAGGGAACAGGGAACAGGGAACAGTGAAGAATCAAAACTGCTCACTGACCACTGACCACTGACAAAACCAGTATGTTAGAAAGCCGCCAGCCGACACCAACTTACCGAGTAGCCTTGGTCATTCAGTATCTAGGCACTAGTTTTCATGGCTGGCAACGGCAAAAGGCGCAGCGAACCGTCCAAGAAGAGATAGAAACAGCTATAGCTACTGTTCTGGGGTATCATGTGACACTCCACGGCGCAGGGCGAACCGATGCCGGAGTTCACGCATCTGCTCAAGTAGCCCATTTTGATGCCACAGGTTTAATTCCCGCGCACAAGTGGGCAACAGTTCTGAACAGTTACCTACCCCCGGATATATTAATCAGAGCTTCGGCGGGTGTAAACGACCGTTGGCACGCTCGCTTTAGTGCAATGTTCCGACGGTATCGGTACACAATCTATACTGAAGCTCTACCAAACTTGTTTGTGAACTCCTTCAGTTGGCATTATTATTATGCTCCCTTGGATGAATCCTTAATTCAAGCTGCCCTTAAACCTCTGCTGGGAAAACATCATTTAGCGGCTTTTCATCGTGCAGGATCAGCACGATCGCATTCCTGGGTAGAAGTACAAGCAGTAGAGTGTCGTCGTAGCGGTTCCTTTATCCATATTGAAATTCAGGCAAATGGATTTTTGTATGGCATGGTGCGGCTGTTGGTAGGGATGCTGGTAGAAGTAGGTTCTGGACAGCGATCGCTCGATGATTTCACCGACATTTGGAAAGAACAACGCCGGGAAAAAGTGAAATATGCCGCACCACCCCAAGGCTTATGCTTGTTAAGAGTAGGGTATCCAGATTTTCCTTTTCCCTCGGAAATTTGGTATGACACCCTACCATATTTAGTGTTTGGTCATGATGGAAAGGTGACAGGTGACAGGGAACAGGTAACAGTGGAGAATAACCACTGACAACTAACGACTGACAACTGACAACCAGCAACGGACCAACAACAAAAAACAAAGGACAAATAACAATGAGTAGTAAAACTTACCTTCCTCCTCAAGCATCCCTTGAGCGCGAGTGGTACATAGTAGATGCCACCGATAAACGTCTCGGCCGACTAGCCAGCGAAATTGCTATGGTTCTAAGAGGCAAAAGAAAAGTCGAATATACTCCCCACTTAGACACAGGTGATTTCGTTGTTGTCATTAACGCCGAAAAAGTAGCAGTTACAGGTAAAAAACGTACCCAAAAACTTTACCGTCGCCATTCCGGTCGTCCTGGTGGGATGAAGACAGAAACTTTTGCCAAACTGCAACAGCGCCTACCAGAAAGGATTTTAGAACACGCCGTTAAAGGTATGTTGCCTAAAAATAGCTTGGGTAAGCAATTATTCACAAAATTGAAAGTCTACGCTGGACCTACCCATCCCCACGCAGCGCAACAACCAAAAGAACTCATTATTAATACAATTCCTGGAGAAAACTAATGCAAGTAGCAGAAGCTAACAGCGGTCGCGCCGTTTACTGGGGTACTGGCCGTCGTAAATCAGCAGTAGCACGGGTACGCCTAGTTCCAGGCGAAGGTAAATTTGTAGTCAACGGCAAAGATGGAGAATTATACTTCCAATTCAATGCCAACTACTTAGGAGCTATCAAAGCACCCTTAGAGACTTTGGGACTAGAAAGCGAATACGACATTTTGGTGAAAGCCGAAGGTGGTGGCTTGACAGGACAAGCAGATTCTATTCGTTTGGGAGTTGCTCGTGCTTTATGTCAGCTAGACCCAGATAATCGCTCACCTTTGAAAACCGAAGGCTATCTAACTCGTGACCCACGAGCTAAAGAACGCAAAAAATACGGTTTACACAAAGCCCGGAAAGCTCCTCAATACTCCAAACGGTAAGGCAGGAGGCAGGAGGCAGGAGGCAGGAGGCAGAAGGTATTCTAAATTTTCCCCAGTCCCCACTCCCCAGTCCCTAGTCCCCAATCCTAGTTATAATTCTGATAGAAAAACACCACAAAAGGAACAATGGCTAAATCTGATATTCATCCCCAGTGGTATCCAGAGGCAAAAGTCTACTGCAACGGTCAAGTTGTGATGACTATTGGTTCTACCAAACCCGAATTACACGTAGATGTTTGGTCTGGAAACCACCCATTTTACACAGGCACTCAGAAAATTATTGACGCTGAGGGTAGAGTTGAACGCTTCCTCCGTAAATATGGTATGTCTAGCGAGCAAAGCAGCAAAGACAAAAAGTAGCTGGTTGGCTGTAGCTTTTAACGACGACCCTGCATTGATGTAGGGTCGCTTGTCATTTAATGCAGTAGCCACACTTGTTATTTTTTAGGAGCAATCGCACGCGTCATGGCTGAATCATACCTGCTGGAGAAACTTAAATCTGTTGAACAAACCTTTCATGAATTAACTCGTCGTCTGGGTGATCCTGATACGACTAAAAACCCTGATGAGTATCAAAAAATTGCCAAGTCTCGTTCTTCTTTGGAAGAAGTAGTTAATACCTACGAAACTTGGAAAACAGCCCAGGAAGAATTAATAGGGGCGCGTCAGGTACTCAAAGAAGCAAATAGTGATCCAGAGTTGCAAGAAATGGCAGCTTTGGAAGTCAATGAATTAGTAGAAAAGCTGGAATACCTGGAAAGTCGTTTGAAGGTGTTACTGCTACCCCGTGACCCCAATGATGATAAAAACATCATGTTGGAAATTCGCGCTGGGACTGGTGGCGATGAAGCTAGTATTTGGGCTGGAGATTTGCTGCGGATGTATTCCCGCTATGCTGATACTCAAGGCTGGAGAGTGAAGCTAGTCAGCGAGTCTCTCGGTGATATGGGCGGCTTCAAAGAAGTGATTTTAGAAATTCAAGGCGACAGCGTTTACAGTAAGCTGAAGTTTGAAGCTGGTGTACATCGTGTGCAGCGCGTCCCCGCCACGGAAGCTGGGGGAAGAGTTCACACTTCTACAGCCACTATCGCAATTATGCCGGAAGTGGATGAAGTAGAAATTCATATTGACCCGAAAGATATTGAAATGAGTACAGCCCGTTCTGGTGGTGCTGGTGGACAAAACGTTAACAAGGTAGAAACAGCCGCTGACTTGTTCCACAAACCAACAGGAATCAGAATTTTCTGTACAGAAGAACGCAGCCAGTTACAAAACAAAGAACGGGCGATGCAAATTTTGCGGGCGAAACTCTATGAAATGAAGCTACGGGAACAACAAGAAGCTGTCACTTCTATGAGGCGATCGCAAGTAGGTACAGGTTCCCGTTCTGAAAAAATTCGCACCTACAATTATAAAGATAGCCGGGTGACTGACCACCGTTTAGGTCAAAATTTTACCCTTAACCCTGTCTTGGAAGGCGATTTAGAAACTTTAGTCCAATCTTGTATATCTCAAGACCAACAAGAGCGTTTAGCAGAGTTAGCTGCTGCTAACAACTAATACTCATTCTTAAATAACCTGAAAAACCGCTTATTTTGCTGTTAATTTTAATATCAATAGGCGGTTTTCTCATGTTAAGGTTTCGCGCAAAGTAAGAAAAATAAATAAACAAATTTTTTATATCTCATGCAAAGACGCAATTTTTAGATAGTAAGTGTACAATAAGTATTGTTAACTAAATCAAAATATTACTTATGATATAGTATTACTCTGGATAAATAATTCATATTTTAGCATATTTCAATATTATGAATTTTGATCAAATACAGGTGGGATTATTCGGACTACTTTATTCTAATCGAGATTTTTCTCAAAGAGAAAGCTGGGGTAAAAATCAATTTAATAATTCCTTTCCTGCATCATTAGCTTGTTATATGTATCATAAAGGAATGAAGCTAAATTATTTAATCCTGGATAAAAACTTAAAAATTCAGCATCAAGAAATAGATGTTAATCAAATATTTGGTATTGCCCCTCTTTCTCCTAATTTATTTTTCTCCTTTGAAAGTGATTATGTACCCTATAGAAAAATAGTTACAGGCAAACTGCCACGAGTTGATTTAGTAACTCACGATATTAATAGAAATGATGCCTGTTTACGAAGTATAGAAATCAAGTTAACAGCATTACCTGACAACTCAACTTATCGTTTACCAGATAATCAATATGGTTGTGAAATTGTTACCAGACCAGATACTATCATATATCTTGCTCTCAGTATTGCTCATGAGTTTGAAAATTCGAGAGATAAGCTACTAAATTATCTTCAACCTGTATGTAGTCAAATTGAAGATTGGTCAAATATACGTCAGGTATTACCTTTTATACCTCAAATTGTAGATTGTTTAGATACTTTATTAAGTGAAAATCTTGAAATTCAATCTCCATTAGTCATGCAACCAGTATGGAAAACATTAGGTAAAACTTCCAAGCTTTATCAAAATTGCTTAGATATTTTTGTTTGGAGTAACTTCGGATTTACAAGACTTTTTGTTGATATTACTAAAAGATTAGCTAAATCAGAAGAAACTATACAAAGACCTATGCGTTCTGTTGTATGGTTGGCAAAGATGTTATACGAATTTGCTCTTGTTGGTAAAATAAATCATAAATTAGTTATTGATACATTAACCTATAATACCAAGAATGATAAAGCTTTTGCTTTAAGTGGCTCAAATACTCGTCTATATATGACTTGTGATAATTTGATTCAACCCCGAATTACAAAACAAGAAATCAAAAATATAATTTTAGGAGGAGGACAAAACTTTTTAAGTCCTGAGCGAAGATTTGATGCCATAATCTTGAGTAATCCTGAAATTTTTGATGATATATTATAGGAAATATAATGAATATGCAACTACAATAATTTATGCTAAAAGTTATAGATTTATTTTCTGGGTGTGGTGGTTTATCATTAGGGTTTCAAAACTGTGGATTTGAAATTGTTGCTGCATTTGAGAACTGGAAACCAGCAATAAATGTTTATCAAAAAAACTTTAATCATCAAATTATTGAATATGATATTAGTCAAATAAATAATCATTCTGCAAATTATTCAATATTTAAACAATTCTTACCAGATGTAATTATTGGTGGACCACCATGCCAAGATTTTTCTAGTGCTGGTAAGCGTAATGAAGATTTAGGTAGAGGAAATTTAAGTATTACATTTGCCGAAATAGTAGCTAATGTTGGTAGTCAATGGTTTGTAATTGAAAATGTCGATTTATTTAGAAAATCCAATAAATATCAAGAATTTAGGCAAATTCTGAAATTTGCTGGTTATGGTTTAAGTGAAAAAGTGTTAGATGCTAGTTTATGTGGTGTACCACAAAAGAGAAAAAGATTTTTCTGTATAGGAGAACTGGGTGGTAAAGATGATAATTTACAACCTTATTTAGAGGCAAATTTAGCTAAAAAACCGACAACCATTCGAGATTATTTAGGAAATAGTTTAGGGATTGAATATTATTATAGACATCCTAGAAGTTATCAAAGAAGGGGTATTTTTAGTATTAATGAACCTAGTCCTACTATCAGAGGTGTAAATAGACCTATCCCTAAAAATTATCAACAACATCCGGGAGATGTTGCACCAGTAACGCCAGATTTACGTCCCTTAACTACTATTGAAAGAAGTTATATTCAAACTTTTCCTGAAGATTTTGTTTTTTCAGGTTCAAAAACAGATCTAGAACAGATGATTGGTAACGCTGTTCCTGTTATATTAGCAGAATATGTTGCTAATTGTCTATTGATGTATACTCAAGAACAGAATAAACACAAAATATCTGATGTTTCTTTGTTAAGTTGTCGGTAAGTTATATAATTAAAATATTTTTGACAATGAAAATGAAATTATCTGAATATGGATAAATTTTCTTTGTATGTTCAAGACTTCTATGCTTGGACACAACAACAAGCTAAAGCTTTGGAAGAAAAGTTAGTTCTAGAAGTAGACTGGCAACATTTGCAAGAGGAAATTCAAGCTTTGGGAAGGCAGGAATATAGAGAATTAGTAATAAGATATTGAAATTGACAAATATTCTCTTAAAAAAAAGGGACTTTAAATAATTGATTCATGTATTCTCTTTGCGTCTGGAGTGTCTTTACGTGAGAAAAAAATCTCTGCCTTTTATAACCACTGTCCACCGCGAAAACGCCACCGGGGAAAAATAATTCTCATGAAACTTTGAGAACTGATAAAAACCGCCAACCAAACTAGAAAATAATGTAAAAAAAACGCCCCTATTGGTAGTTCATTTTTTGGTAAAGGTATAGGTAAAAAACCAAAAATCTTCACTCCACAAAAAACAAATACCATTTCCCAAATACCAGCAATAAGTTGATAGACTGCTGGCCAGTCTCTATCCCAACGAGATTTTTGCAGATAGTTATAAACAACATCCCAACCTAAACCAAAAATAGCAACATAAGCAAGTATCCAGAAATAAACGCTATTAGCACCAGAACCTATTAACCCTGTAGAGAAAGGGATGGATACTAATACACCAACAGTTGCTAATAGTAATAATCGGGTTTGCCAACGACCAAATAAAGTTGGAGTCATAAAAATTAAAAATACAAAATTGTAACTAGGGAATAGGTAACAAGAATTATTTATCTGACTCCTGTAGAAACGTTCCTGCGGAACGTCTCTACTCGTGAATTCTTACACACTATAGTTGAAGTTGATAATCTACTTGACAATGATATTTAGCTAGTTCAGACCAATTGAGGACAGCTTCTAACAAGTCTTGATAACCGAGTGTATTGGGGTGAAGTCCATCTGCGGTGATGCGTTCACTTCTCCAAGTTTCACTATGTGACATCCATTGATCAAATATATCTAAATAAGGAATTTGTCGTTGGTTACAAGCTTGACGAGTAGCTTCTTTGTAGCGATATTGATCGGCATGATTGTAATATAAACAATCTAGGAAGGGCATTTTGGTTTCATCGACGGGAACCATACCGACAAAGAGGACGGGACATAATTGTTGTGCTTGGTCTAATAATGTAGCGATCGCTGTTTCAAATTCGGCAAAATCTGTATAATTTTTGCCATTAGGACGACCTAACCGGGGTGAGTCGTTAACGCCAACAGAGAGGATAATGAGGTCAGGGACACGGTTTCTGATTTCTCCCCGGTGACGAAATTCTACTTCTAACCGTTGGGAAACTTGCTGAGTGCGATCGCCCCTTACACCCAAATTATAAAGCACATGACCTACACTATCCGGTAACATCCACCACCGCCGCAGTTGTTCCACCCAACCGCCTTTTTCTGGGTCGCCGTAACCATATACTAAACTATCTCCCAGGGCGACAATTTTTAAAGGCTGGCATACTTTTGGCGTTACAGACAACATTGAGGAGGAAGGCTTCACAGTTTGCATCTTAAACAGCAGTGTAATTTATATCTTTACAATATTCTATACACTGTTACACTATTCTATGGTATATTTTTTAGCTTTTTTTGCTGTAAGTCAAGACTTTCTGTAACTAAAGCCAAAATTCAACAAAAATTCAACAAACCCGTTTTCCTGGGGGCTGAAGTTTTTGAATTTTGAATTATTTTTCTCCAAAAACCTGATCGCAATTTCTTTGACATCACCTCAGAGGCAATACTTGTCGGTTAAGCTCAAGACAATGAAATTATGTAGGTTGGGTTGAGGAACGAAACCCAACATTTACAAGGGTTTGTTGGGTTTCACTTTGTTCAACCCAACCTACTAAAATCCTTAACCGAACAGTATTGACCTCAGAGGTTGTCTTAAAAGTTCTCAGCGAATATAATTTGCTACTACACAAGCAAAGTCCACTAACGAAAAATTAAGGCTTTCAAACCTGCGTAGGCAGGTTTTGTCTGTGTAGATGTGATTTCTAATCGCCCAAATTAGACTTTTCAAACATCCTCTCAAACAGAAAAGATAGAAAAGATATTCAAACCAGGCACTACTTTTATATAGCTACGTCAACAATTATAATTAGACTCTATCAGAGGAGATTAGTTTTTCAGAAAAATACAATGCATCGCATTCCATGAACAACTACCTATTCACAATTCCTAACGCCCTTAAACAATATAACTGGTAGAAGATGATGCGGCAGCATAAATGGTTACATAATACATCATTCAAAAGGATGAAATTAAATTTCTTGTTTTTAGGTTCGCAACATAGACAAACAATGAATTGGCATCAGAAATTATTTAAAAAGCTGTTTCTCTTCTTGTTTTTAATTTCCTTTGTCACAGTCTTATTAACAAATACCTTTACACCCGTTAACGCTCAAATCCCACGTCAAGAAATTCGCGGTGTGTGGATAACCAATAATGATCTTAACATCTTCAAAGATCGTGCCAAGGTTAACGATGCTGTTACCAAAATGCGAAAACTCAACTTCAATACTATTTATCCTGTCGTGTGGAATTCTGGTTATGTAATGTATCCCAGCAACATAGCCAAACGTCTAGATATTCAACCATTTGTGTTTCGTGGTTCAGATGGACATGATATTCTTGCCGACGTAATTAATCAAGCCCATCGTCAAAATTTACTTGTAGTTCCTTGGTTTGAATTTGGTTTTATGGCTCCTCCAAGTTCGGAACTGGCATTAAATAAACCGGAATGGTTCACCCAAAAGCGCAACGGTAGCGAAACTTCCATTAGTGCTGCTGGTGAAGTTTCATGGTTAAATCCTTTCCATCCAGAAGTACAACAGTTTATTACTGATCTGCTTGTTGAACTTGCTAACAACTATGATATTGATGGCATCCAGTTTGACGATCACATGAGCTTACCTCATGAATTTGGATACGATAAATATACAGTTGCCTTATACCGTCAAGAAACCAAAAAAAATCCCCCAGCAGATTCTCAAGACCCAGAATGGGTAAGCTGGAGAGCAAATAAAATCACAGATTTCATGGTCAGACTTAACCAAAGAATTAAGCAAATAAAACCAAAAGCAATTTTTTCAGTTTCGCCAAATTACTACGATTTTGCTTACAAGCTGCAACTACAAGACTGGCTAAGTTGGGTAAGGCTCAACATAGTAGATGAACTAATTGTACAAGTTTATCGGAATAATCTAGGAAGTTTTACCGCTAAAATTTCCCGTCCAGAAATGCAAGAAGTACAACAAAAAATTCCGACTGGAGTGGGAATTATGGCAGGGTTAAGAACTAGCCCGGTATCAATGCGACAAATTAAATCTCAAGTACGAGCAGCACAACAGCGAGGATTAGGTGTAGTTTTCTTTTATTATGAAACTCTTTGGAACAATTCTTCAGAGGCATTAAAAGACCGTCTTGCAGGATTTCAAAGTCTTTTCCCCTATCCTGCTTTACGATTAGCCGCAGAGTAGATTGGTAATTGGTAATTGGTAATTGAGCAGGACTTACGCACAACTGAACGGAAGTAGGGGTAATTCATGTAGCTTGCTTCCCGAAGGGTATTACCCCTACGCAAGAATCAGGTTTTGAGTTCAATCTTGCGTAAGTCCTATTGAGGAAAAATAAATTCAAAATTAATAACTCTTGCCTTTTGCCTTTTACCTTTTACCTTTTGCCTTTTGCCTATTCCCTACTAAGGTGACTGATTGAAAACCCATTTAATCCACTGATTCAAAGAAGTAAAATTATTTAAACTTCCAATTCCAGGCGCACGGGCAGTATATAGCCCATCAACAGCAACTAACGCCGCGTATTGCAAACCCAAAAAACTATCAACTGCTGCATAGGGACCACCTAAAGTTATTGCCCCAGATGCATACATTTGACCTTTAGTGTTACGCATTTCAACTAATTCAAAATTGTTTGCTACTACTAACCGCCCTAAATGATTTAAAGGCAAATTGTAATGTGTTACCAAATCTTCTAGTAAGGGATTAGCATTTACTTTGGCATCAAGTCCAGTAGCATCAATAATAAAATCGGCAGTTAGTTTCATTTCCCCAAAACCTTTTTCTTGGATATGGGTAATAGTGCGGTTTTGGGCATCCCGTTCTACACCGACGACCTGACCAAAAGTGATTTGATACCAGCCTTCTTTAATACCTTCTTCAGTGATACGTTGCCAGTCTCCACGGTCTGCGGTAGTAGTTCCACCCCAGTCGGCTAATAAACCCTGACGTTCTTCCGGGGTAGCTTTTTCTAACATTACTCGTAGTTCACCGCCCCAACAGGCTTTAGGCCAGTTAAAGGGTTGAAACTCGTAGTGATTTTTGACGCTACGCTGTGCTTTTTGAAATTTGTTGCCGTGGGGTTTGGGCGATCGCATTAAATGTAAAACTGTAATATTACGATTTTGTTTTCTCGCTTCATAAATGCGCTGAACAATACGAGAAGCTACAATACCCCGTCCCCGAATTAAAACAGTACCACCTTGCTTTTCTAACTGTTCATATACATGAACATGATCTTCATAGGCATTGACCACAGATTTAAAATCTTGATATTTTTCCCGATAAGCTTGTAAATCTGGTAGAAACTGAATAGCTGGATATCCCGTAGCTAAATGTAAATAACGACAAACTAAAAAAGCATAATTTCCCGGACTCCGAGAATAAGCAACACAATATCTACCATCTTCCGTTTTGCGAATAGACCTCACACGTCCATAACGATAAATTTGATTCCAACCAATACGCTTAGTTTCCCTATCTATAGAATCAAAAACATTACCAGCACGAGGAGTATAAGTTTCTGCAAAAGTTGGTTCACTAAAAACTTGCCATAAATATTTAAATGCTGAATTTATTTTACCCTTAGTTAAATCATGCCAAGATTCTCTTAAAGCATAACTAGGCCAGCCCCAAATATTATCAGGACAAGAATCCGAATTAGAACGCAATCTTTCATGTAAAGGAATTTGGGAATTTAGACACAGACGTTTATAACGTGCATAAGGTTCTGCTTCTAGTCCCACAGCAATAATTTTTTCAGCTTTAACACCGCTAAGTCTTAATAAATCAACCCATATAAAACTACCCAAACCAGCCCCAACTGCTAGATAATCACATTCATCAACAGGTAAACCCGTAGCATGAATAGCTTGTAAATCAACTTTGTTATCCTGAAATACTGGGGGTGGAAAATTACTGGCTACAGGTGTAACAGAACGGACTGGAGATAAATTAGGATCTGGAAGATTAGTATTTGGATTAAATTGAATTGTGGAAGGATGATTAGGAGTTGGGGTATTAGTATTAAGACCAAACTGCACAGTTATTATATAAGGACCAATTTGCAAAGTATCCCCATTAGCTAATTGACAGCGTGTTTGGCGTTGACCATTCACAAACATCCCATTAACACTGTTTTGGTCAATGACCACAAAATTATTTTGTTCCCAATCTTGTTCCCAGTCAATCAGGGCATGATAGCGAGAAACTTCATTACTATTTAGCAGTATCCGAGAAACACGCTGACCCCTAATTTCTGCTGGTAACTTCGCAAATTCTCGACCAAAAGCAATAGGGACATTTAACTTAGGTTCTCGTCGTTCTCCGGTAGCTGGTTCTTCCCAACTTAATTGAATTTGTAAGTTAGTCATTTGTCAGTTGTCATGAGTCATTGGCAGAAGGCAAGAGGCAAAAGGCAAAAGGCAAGAGTTTTGAATTTAATGACTCGGTGCTAATAGCACGCTGACAGATGCTGCTAGAGATGTACCACACCAAGGACAACCTATTTGCAGGTTTTCTGGTGGGGAAATTTTATGACATTTGGGACACTCTAAACCATACACCAAATTTGGTTGTGTCGGAAGTGACTGTTTATGGTGATGATGTACGGCTTGTGCTGGTGGTTGAACTATGATTGTAGCGGGAATACTATCAATAGAAATAGCAGTAACTTGGAGTTGTTGTTGTCCTAGATAAATAATGCTTCCTTCAATTAAAGGCATTTCTCCTTTGACTAGTGGTTTACCATCTATTTGCGGGGGGTTTGGTTCACGTAAATTTCTAATATAAAAACGTTGCTGCTGATAATCAAAAAATATTTCAATGTGTAACCCAGATACTGTCGGATGAGTTAAAACAATATCGCACCGCAGTGGATCACGACCAATGCGGCAAGTACCAGGATTTTTGCTGTGTTGTTTTTCATAAATTTGTTGCGTTTTATTTTGACCTGCTTCGTGCCACTGTAAAATTAGTGCGTTCATTGTTCTTAGATAACTTTAATATTTAATTAATTCAACTTTATTCTGTGGAATTCCTAACATGATTGGTAACTATTTAGCAAGTCTTGAAAATTAAATCTCCACAAATAATATTATCTCCAAAATCTAGACTTTATCTGTCAGATGCGAGTTTATCAGCAATGCGCGTAGTTTCTGGTAAGCGATATTTTGGCGTGCAGCGTAATACATAGTCAATTGCTGTTGGTAAGCTGATGCGATGACCACTGGAGATATATAAAGGCTTCACTCCGGTACGACTCCGTAAAACTGCGCCAACGGTTTCATTTTTATGTATTAATGGTTGCAAACTACCTTTGGTTTCTGGTAATTCTTCATGTTTGCCAATAAGTAAAGATTTCGCAACACCTATTGTTGGTATATCTACTAGAACACCTAAATGGCAAGCTATCCCTAATCTTCGAGGATGGGCAATTCCTTGACCATCACACAATATTATATCAGGTATAGTTTTAATCTTTTCTAAGGCATCAAGAATAGCGGGTATTTCCCGAAAAGATAAAAAGCCAGGTATATAAGGAAACGATGTAGGACGGTACGCAAGACTGGTTTCTACAACTTGTAAATCAGGAAAACTCAGCACTGCTACTGCTGCACGACTCATTTTACCATCTTCGAGAAAACCCATATCTACACCAGCAACATATTGAATTGGTGTGTTGAGTTGATCTGTGGTAATAACTTGATTTCGCAGTGTTTCTTGAATAGTTATGGCTTCTTCAACTGTCGATGGCCAAGCATGAGTTTGTTGAATTTGCATCTTTCAATTGTGATAAAAATATTGCTTTTTTTAACTCGTCACTGTTAATCTTATATCTTAACATAGGTCATAATTCATGAGTCAGTAGTGCGATTCTTCCTTACCCTTGGTTCAATCATATTTGCACTCACATTAAAATGTTTCACAGCTTTTGACATATTCAAAATTAATAATTTCTCATCCCCTAGATTTTGAATAATTGCAGTTTGAGCAATTTCCACATTTAAAACCTTAATAATTTCTGCTGCTACAGCTTGCGCTAAAAGTGGAGGAACAGAATTACCAATTTGTCTAAAACCATGCCATTTTGTAGGATGAAATCTAAACCAGTCAGGATAAGAATGTAAACGCGCAGCTTCACGTACAGTAATACATCTGGGAACAGAAGGATGTATGGGACGAGGAGAAGTAAAAGCACCTTTATTACTAGCTGTACCTGCTCTGAGTGTATTACATAAACCGTCAGGAGCAAGTTTATAAAAACGGCTTATTAGTTCATTTTTACCATGAGGTGTTAACTCAAATCTTTTGATAGATTCAGGACTATGTTTTGTTCTTAAACTAGATGTTAAAATACTATGATCAAATTTACGCGGATATGAAAGATTGGTTTCCTCTACGCACAGATTACGCATTTTCATACCGTAATCACTAGGTTTATCAAAATCAGCTACTACCCAATCTTGTTGATATAATTCTGGATAATTTTCTATTTCTGGTAAATCTTGCAATGCTTCTAAAACTGTAGGTGTTGATGGTAGTTCTGCATTTTTATTGAATTTAGTATTTGATTTAGCTGGATAGGTGATAGCATCTGGATAATTTGGTAATTCTAAATCTTGACGACAACCAAGTAAAAATAATCTTTCGCGATTTTGGGGAACTCCATAATTAGCAGCATTTAAAACTTGATAATTATGATTGACTTTATAACCGTTGTTCTCAAATTTATCAATTATTTCCGCAATAAATTCTTTGTGTTTACCTACAGTCATTCCTTTGACATTTTCCATCATAAAAAACTTAGGCTGTAATTCTATAACTAACCTAATAAAATGAAAAACTAAAGAATTTCTAGGGTCATCAAAAGAACGTTTACCAATTAAAGAAAAACCTTGACATGGTGGACCACCAAAAACAACATCAATTTCTTGATTACCTATTTTTGAACTATTTCTAATTTCTAAACCTGTCGTATCTTCTACACTTTTACATAATACTTGCCAGAAAGGAAAGTTAAATTGATGAACTGCACAATGAATAGGGTCTAATTCTACAGAAGCTAGGACATCAAAACCAGCTTGTTCAAAACCAAGTGTCATCCCTCCTGCACCTGCAAATAAATCAACTGCAATTGGCCGTGCTTGTTTCATAGATTTAGTTATTATTAGTATATATAAACCTGACTTATTTGATGGAAATATAGCTTAGTTTTTACAGCGAATAAATCTTTTTTGACTACACAAAAATAATTTTTACTTAAATCGAAAAATTCAAAAAAATAAGCAGGGTTTAATTATTACTAAACCCCTATTAACTCCTATGCTTATTTGGATGATATTAGAGGATAGTTATCTCTAATTTTCCCATCTTTCCATAAAATAATTATTGTGCAAATCTAGCCAATAACTCTTCACGAGATAATTGCAGAAGCAAGGGAGTAAATTCTTCTCTGGTCATTACAATTATTTTGTCTATAATTGTTGCTAATTGTGAATCAACTTCACCAAAACGCACTTGCATGATACTTTCAATCATAGCGCGTCTTTCTCTTTCTACACCTCTGTCAATTCCTAGCTTTTCTCCTTCCTGAAGTCCTTCTTGTCGTCCTTCTTGTCGTCCTTCTTCAAGTCCTTCTTGTCGTCCTTCTTCAAGTCCTAGTTTTTTCAGTTCTTCTAATTGTTGTTGATAAATTTCCGATAATTTCATAATCAACTCCTGATCATCTTTATCAATATCTTGTTGTTGACGTTGACGTGCGGATAAAACAGCAATCAGGTCATTTACTAATTTTATGATATCTGAAAGAAACGGACTGTTGTTAGCTAGTGCTTCTAATTCTTCCACTGCTTGTCTTTGTACTTTCCCTTTACCTAATATCCTGAGAAACAGGGTTTCTGGTGTACTGGGTAATTGATGAATAGCAATAATTACAGTTTTTAAGCTCTCTGCCAAAAAATAAATCCCTTTACCCCAGTTTTTTTCATCTACAGTAGTATTGAAACTTGCTAGAAGTTCCGTTGATGCTGTGGGAGAAAAAATCCACAAACGGGGTAATGCTGCTTCATTGATGGTGGTATTATTACGGTTAGATTGACGCTCTAGGTCTGCATGGATATCAAATAATTTACCCATACAACTACGAATTTCACTTTTGCTGACGGCATTGCGGAATGGTTCAAATATAGCATAATTTTTTGCCATTCTTCCCAGCAGTCCAAGTGTTTCTAGATTTGCTGCTGCTTGGGGTGATGGGATAAATAATACATCAATCTGTCTGACTTCTGCTGTAATATCTTTACTGGTTTCTACTTGTCCATAAGGTGTTAATAGTTCAGTCAGATATTGTTTAGCAAATTGGTCATGTATAAACCGAGTCATATTAAGTATGTTTTAATAGTGATTAAATCTGTGAGGTTAGGGAATAGGATTATTTATCTTCCCATCTTCCCTGTCACCTAATTTTCATTTCCAAAATTTCCTTTGCAGCGCGATCGCACACTCCCAATTCTCCCAAACATTGCCGCATTTGCTGATAATCTACTAAAGTTTGCTGTTTCTTTTCAGGATTTAATAATAATTCCATTGCGGCTTGAGTAATATTCTCAGATGTAGCTTTTTCCTGCAAAAATTCTGGCACAATTTCCCGCATCACAACTAAATTTACAGGAGAAGCAAAGGGAATTGAACCTTTCAGAATCTTACGCGCTACCCAAGCAGTAAAAGGACTAAGACGATAAACAACTACTTGCGGAACATTTAACAAAGCTAATTCTAAATTGACAGTTCCAGATTTTGTAATAGCAAAATCAGATGCTGCAAAAATTTCCTGCTGTTGACCTGATACTATGGTTGCTTGTAAACGATAATCTTGAATGCCTTTTTCAATTTTATCTCTAAATTTTTCCAAAGATAAAGGAATCCAAAAATGTACTTCTGGTAATTTAGATTGGATATTTTGAGCAGCTTGAAAAATTACTGGTAATAAATATTTTAACTCTTGACCACGGGAAGCAGGTAAAAGAGCGATCGCAATTTCTTCCTCTTTAATTCCCAACATCTCCCGTGCAGTTTCCCGACTCGGTGCATTGGCCATTCTATCAACTAAAGGATGACCAACCCAATTAACTTTAGCCCCTTTGGCCTGATAATAACGAGCTTCTTCAGGGAAAATTGCCAATAGCTTATCTGTAAAGCTAACTATTCTTTTTGTTCTCTCAAAACTTGTTGACCACACCCACTCTTGGGGAGCAATATAATATATCACAGGTACATCGGGAAAATGCTCAGACATATAACTACCAATCCCGATATTAGGAGTCATGTAGTCAATCAGCACCACCAAGTCAGGAGGATTTTGCTTCAGATAAGCGATCGCTCGCCGTTGTACCTGGATAGTGGGTATAAAATACGGTAAAGCCTCAATTATACCCATTGAGCCGATACCGCTAGTATCGCCCAAAATTCTCGCCCCTGCGGCGGCCATCTGATCACCACCCAAAGCTACAATCTCTAATTTATACCCTGTAGCCACAGCTTGACGCTGAAGTGCCGCAATTAACAGCGCCCCCTGCAAATCTCCAGAAACCTCGCCAGTGCTGATAAATATCCGCATTTGTCAGTTTTCAGTTGTTAGTTGTCAGTTGTCAGTTTTCAGTCATCGCCATCTTGGGGAGCCACTGCGGTCTTGGAGTCTCCCCAAGTAGAGCAAGTGGCGTGGTTTCCTCCATAAGCGACTGACGTTCGCAAAGCGTCAATCATCACTTGCGTGTTTTCTCCCCTTACCGGGAATTAAACCACGTCTTCCTGGCATTTGCGAGAGCAGCAAGAAACGGCGCAGATGTTCCAATTGTTCCGTATCTCCTAACATTTCCAACTCTGCCAAAGCATCTTTAAACAGTAAATTGGAACGGTAGAGAGTGCGGAAAGCCTTTTTGAGAAGTTGGAAGTCTTCTGCTGGCATTCCTGAGCGTTTTAGACCCACCAAATTGAGCGATCGCACTCGTGAAGGATTGCCCTCAACCAACATATAAGGAGGCACATCCCGGTCAATGCGGGTCATACCGCCCACCATCGACATACCACCGATATGCACAAATTGATGGACACCCAAAACCCCACTTAATCTAGCACGCGACTCAATGTGGACATGACCTGCTAAAGCCACAGAATTAGCAATTACCACCGAATCCTCAATCACGCAGTTATGACCAACGTGAACATAAGCCATCAGTAGATTACCATTACCAATCACTGTCGCTTCACCCCGGCCAGTGGCACGGTTAATAGTCACATACTCACGAATCGCATTATTGTCCCCAATTTTCACCCAAGTAGGTTCTCCCACATACTTGAGGTCTTGGGGTTCCATACCAATCACAGCACCAGGAAAAATATGATTTCGCGCCCCAATTTCACAAGGACCTTCTAGCACCGCATGAGCGCCAATAATAGTTTCTGGTCCGACTTTGACATTCGCTCCAATCACAGCATAAGCACCGACTTGCACCGTTGAGTGGAGTTCCGAATTAGGATGTATTACAGCAGTTGGATGAATAAGTGTCTTCAAGGGTGACTCTCCAGAACTGAGTTCAGTGAAAAAAAGTGTCGGGCAAAATAAGCTATGTGTGAGGATGACGAAAGTCTAGAAATCAGTAAATACGCTTGAGGTTTTTTGTTATTACTGTTATCCTTGCTTATGATTGACTGAGGGCATTTCACGGCTATGCCCAAATCAACAAAGCCAAATTTTAGCTAACCAAAGAAAACATAAGTTCCCCTTCAGCAGCTAGTTGTCCGTCAACTTCGGCTCGACCTTGCATTTTACCGAAACGACGCTGTTTAACCCATAACAGTTCCACTGTCATAATTAGCTGATCACCGGGTACTACTTGACGGCGAAAACGGACTTTATCAATACCAGCAAAAACAAACAGTCCTCCAGGGCTATCAGACATTTGCGTCATGACCACCCCTCCCACTTGTGCCATTGCTTCCACAATAAGTACACCAGGCATCAGTGAACGTCCGGGAAAATGTCCTTGAAATTGAGGTTCATTAAAGGTGACATTTTTGACCCCGACAGCCAATTTTCCTGGTACATAGTCAATAATTTTATCTACCAGTAGAAACGGATAGCGGTGAGGTAAGAGTTGCTGAATCTCTTCCACCGTCAAGGTTTTTTTCACTTCCGGTGTATTGGTATCCTTATGATCTCCTTCAGTTGTAGTCACGTCAGTAGAATTAGCTTGGGTGAGAATTGACATGGGTAGTTCGTAATTCGTAATTCGTAATTTGTAATTCCTAGTTACTAATTCCTGCTTAAATTAGTGACTAGAGTGAAAACTATGCGACAGAATCAAATTCTAAAATAATTCTAAAATTTTCTGTGCCAATTGAATGTGCAGATTATGACTAGCTTTGTAAGCCAAGAAGTGCGCGACAGGAAATTTGCCCAGCAAGCTCAAATCTCCCACTAAATCCAAGATTTTATGACGTACTGGCTCATTTGCAAATCTTAACGGTGGATTTAGCCAACCATCAGGGCCACAAACTAGGGCATTATCCAAGCTACCACCTTTGATTAATCCTGATTTTTGCAGATATTCAATCTGGTGCAATAACCCAAAGGTACGAGCCGGAGCAACTTCTGTAACAAAGGTATTTTCTAGATTACGAGATAATGACCAACTATGCCATTGATTACCAATCGCAGGTAACTCAAAATCAATTCCATAGCTAAAACGAGTTTCTGAGGATGGTAAGGCGCAAACAAAAGCATCAGCTTGATTTACGCAAATCGGTTCTTGAATAACTATAGGCTTTTGTTCATCATCAGCTGGTTGTGATACCAAGCCCACCGCAGCAATGCTATCAGTCCAGGCCTGAGCCGAACCATCCAACAGCGGTACTTCTGGTCCGTCGATTTCAATCCGGGCATTATCTACACCCATAGCGGCCAAAGCTGCCAACAAATGCTCTACCGTGCGGACATAGACCTCATCTGTACCCAACTGAGTAGAGAGAACTGTCTGATTAACTACTGCAATTCCGGCGGGAATAACAGGCGAATTTGACAAATCCACCCGTACAAAATAACGATTGCTTCCCGGTTCTGCGGGTAATATCCGCACACTGGTACTTACACCGCTATGCAGCCCCACACCCGTTTGTGTAATTTCCGCAGCTAACGTGTGTTGGTGCATAGGCTAAAAGCCGATATATTTCGGTTAGTATTACTCATCTGCTCTATGTTAGTAGACACCCTGGTTTATCCCTGTATGGGGAATAGTATTAAGGCAAACGGGAAAATTAGCAACCTATTGAGTCATGGGGATTGGGGACTGGGAAAAATCACCTTTTGCCTCCAGTCACCTATTAAAACCTTTCCCCGATGCCAAAATTGATGCGGCTATCACCATCATCACTTAAGCCATAGTCTATGCGGATTGGTCCTAACGGTGACTGTACACGTACACCTAGACCATAGCCATAGCCAGTACCATTTTTATTCAAAATTTCCGCTGCTTTGGTACTGCTTCCCAAGTCGCTACCATAATCAAAAAATAGTGCGCCACTGACTACAGAGAACACAGGGAAGCGATACTCAACAGATGCCTGCACATAACTACGTCCAGTTGCTAATCTGCCTTCATCGTAACCCCGGACAGAGTTGCTACCACCAAGGGTAAAAGCTTCGTAGGGGGGTAAGTCACCCAGGATTGTACCTCCTTGGAGGTTAAATGCTAGAGTTTGTGCGCCTTTGCCAAAGCCAAGAAATTTCACCGGTAAATATTGGCTGTAGTTACCCCTTAACCTGGTCAGTAAAATGTTACCTTGTCCCACGGGTACAGATTGATCAACTCCGACGCGAAAGTAAGAACCATTAGTTGGTTGTAAGGGATTATTACGGCGATCGCGTTGTGCGCCCAACTGCAATAATAGCAAATCGTCTTCACCTGTACCCGATTCAGTTAGGGGAATAGCAGGGCTAATTTGAACACCATTATCATTAAATATTGCTCCTTCTTTTCTCAGATCACCATCAGCATCACGGCTAGACACTCGTTGATACTGCAAGCCCGCTGAAGCAACCCAATCTGGTTTTTGATAGGGATTAGGGGAAAGAGGACGAGTAAAAGAAACACCACCACCTAAACGGGTAACACGGGGGCGATCCTGCTCATCTCTATTAGTGATATTACCGGGGTCAAAGGTTTCTATAGTGTCATCTTTCCCCTCAAAAATCAAGGAAATTGAGCGACGACGGAAAATATTAGCTGTATAAGAAGTCCGGTAAGGATCACCCGCAATCCAAGGATCTGTAAACCGCAGATCAAACAGCAGTTCTCTTTCACCTATCTGGATTTCTGACGCAAGTTTTTGGTTTCTACCCCCCAGGTTTTGCTGCTGATAGCTGATCGTACCAAATAACCCACTAGCGGAACTAATCCCCGCCCCGGCAGCTATCGAACCGCTGCTGCGTTCGGCCACATTCACCACGACATCAACTTTACTGGGGTCTGTACCAGGGTCGAGTGAGACATTCACATCTTCAAACAATCCTAGACCAAATACCCGTTGTAGGTCTTTTTGTACTATATTGCGGTTGAATACCTGTCCGGGCTTTAATTCCAATTCCCGCTGAATAATATAATCTTTTGTCCGTCCCCGAATTGGGTTGCCTTTATCGTCTACTTCCTGTCCTTCTTTATTGCGGAAGCGGACTTTGATATTTTCTACTACTCCTTCTGCTACTTGTAGGGTAACAACTCCGTTTTCTGAGACTTTCGGCGCTCCAATTAGGTTAGCCAGTACATAACCTTTGTCTTGATACTCTTTAGTTAACTGCTTAATACCTTCTTGTAATGCTCGCAAATTTAAGATTTTACCATACTGTTCACTAAAGATTTTATCTACAGTGTTAGCGGGTAATACAGAAGCAACACCAGTACCCGGATTAGCTTCTATTTCTACTTTACTCAGGACGGGATTAGGATCAACAACGAAACTCACTCGCACACCCAAAGGTGTATCTTCTGGCACGGCTCGCACGTTCGAGAAAAACCCTGTGGCAAAGATAGCATTAATATCTTCTTGCAATTGGGAACGGGTTGTTGTTTGTCCTGGTTGGGTACGAATCGCTTGGTAAACCTGGTTTTCTAGTTCTGGTGAGATTGGACCCGTTGGCGATGTCACGGCTACTTCTGACACCAGAACACGAGGTTCGGCTGTTTCTGCATTATTAGGGGAAACTGGTTGTGCAGTAGGTGGATTGGCATTTTCCTGACTAGAATTAGTCTCAGGAGTTGCTTCTGGTTCTAGTGCTTGTGCAGTTGTTGATGGTGTCGTCGCCGTTGGGATGATTACTTCTGCTTTTGCTCTCGGTTCTGAGTTGCCAGATAGTGCTGTTCTCAGGACTTGTGCAGTTGTTGATGGTGTCGTCGCCGTTGGGATGATTACTTCTGCTTTTGCTCTCGGTTCTGAGTTGCCAGATAGTGCTGTTCTCAGAAGTTGTGCAGTTGTTGATGGTGCCGTCGCTGTTGGTATGATTATTTCTGGTGTCGCTATTGATGCTGAGTTAGCTGTTGAGACTTTGACAGCAGGTGTAGATGAGTCAGATTGCGGTTCTAAAACCACTGCTGTTGCAGCGACAGGAGTCTCTTGATTTTTACTAACACCATTGTTACCAGTTTCCTGTGGTAGCAGATGGTTTGATTCTACTGTGGCTACCTCTGTTACTTGCTGGGTGTTATCAGGAGTTTGTGCAGTCGCACTTAGTGAGTTGTCCAAAGGGACAGCGATCGCCACAACTGCCAGAAATACAGGAGATAAATGCTTTTTACTCATATTCCTCTTCACTACCACACATAATTAAGTCATTAGTCATTAGTCATCAGTCATATAAGACAAAGGACTATGTACACGCAGTTAATTCTTGCTTTCTACTACTTGCAATACCCTTTGTAAAACCTCCTGGTAAGCGTTCTCTACATTGCCTAAATCCCGACGAAAGCGATCTTTGTCCATTACCCGACGGTTAGGATCGTTTTCTGCTATATCCCATAAACGACAGGTATCAGGGCTAATTTCATCTGCCAACAACAGCTGCTGTTGTGAGTCCAAACCAAATTCGAGTTTAAAGTCTACTAGGGTAATACCGCACTGTTGCCAAAAGTCTTTAAGAAAGTTGTTGATTTGCAATGCCAGATGGGTAATACTGTCAACTTGTTCCTCTGTGGCTAGTTTCAGCAGCAGTAATCGTTCGCGTGTTAGTAGAGGATCTCCCAATTGATCGTCTTTGTAATAAAACTCTACCAAAGGCTGTTGCAGAATTGTACCTAGTGGTAATCCTGTTTGTTGACAAAGACTACCAGCAGCAATATTTCTGACAACTACTTCTAATGGCAAAATTTTAACTGCTCTGACTCGCATTTGGTTGGGCGTTGGACAATCAATAAAATGAGTCTTGATGCCATGCGCTGCCAAATGTTCAAACAACTTACTGGAAATGGTACAGTTTATGCTGCCTTTTCCCTGGATGCTGCCGCGCTTTTGAGCATTAAATGCAGTTGCATCATCTTTAAAATCAGCCAGCAAGACTTGAGGTTCGTCTGTGGTGTAGATGATTTTCGCTTTGCCTTCGTATAACTTTGTATTAACAGACATGGTGGTAGATACAGTTGCAGGGCGGTGCTTTCCAGCTTAACCATTTTATCAGCCCTATGGCTAACGCCACGCTGCGCTATCGGGCAAGGCAGAAGGTTGGATTTATTCACCACAAGCAAGCCCTGTGGCTTTGTCCATTTAAGGTTAAGGTTTTTTCTTTCTCTTCCTCCTTACAAAGAAGGCAGGAGACAGGAGGGAAGAAGTATGAATTAAAACTTTAGTTCTGGGTCTCAAGCCCAGTTTAAAAGAGGAATTGTATCAAGACGCATAGCGTCCTTGCTTCAATCCCACTAAAACGTGGGTTCCTCCTGCCTCCTGCCTCCTATCTCCTGCCTCTTGAACTTTTTCCCCTTACCCGACAAATATTGTCCTCTGACCTACCTAACTCTTTTTCCCTACCCCCCTATTCCCCTGCCTTGGCAGTGAAACTGGTAAACTCTGCATAAAAATTTTACGATTTTAGTTAACTTTGGTAATTTTTGGTAAAGAAAATTTTATAATAAGAATAAATTACGGACGTATACATTGATACTTTATCGCCGGATTTTTTGTAGTTGTAGCTAATTAAAATCCATTTTTTGTAAATTAAGGAATTTTTTGTAAATTAAGGAATAAGATGAAATAATTAAAATTAAAAAAATGCGAGAAGTGGTAAAACCTTCATCCAGGAGATTGCGATAAATCTTTACAAAAGATATGTAAAGATATATAACGGGTAATCGCTCGTGAATAGCTTTGGTCGCTTTAGTATAAACTTTTTTGACAATCAGCTGCTTAATAACTTACAAATTTATTATTTTGTCAAACTTTAAATTGACCACTCGCTCCAATACTTTGCCATAATCACGGTTTAATCTGAAGCGTTCTCCTGACTTAATCAAATAGAGATAAGAGTGGCTAGTGGTTCTGCTGTAAACAAGAAAATCAGGAGGAGAATCAAATATATGGAGAAAAAAATGGTGAGCAAAGATGATTTTCTCTATCCTCGTGGCCGCTACTACGGTCATGTACAGCCTGAGAACTTGGTTTTCAATGCAAATTTACAGGAATTTGCCCAGCGAGTAAGTTATATTTGCAACTTAGAAACTGGTGGTAAACTTCCACCAGATGAAGCTTACGAACAAATCAAGGCGCTGTGGAAGCAATTAAAACGCTCGAAAAAACAACTCAGGATAGGTGAAGAACCCTTTCAAAGCAATGAGTCTGAGTCTGAAGGTTAGAGTAGGGACTGGAGACCCAGAAGTAGGGGTGTAGGTGAGAAGAATAAATTCTTACTCTTGCTTTCGTCCTTTTGCCTCTTGTGTCCTACCTCCGGCCTCCGGCCTGCCAATTACTACTTTGTTGCCATTGTCCAAACACCATCCCAGGAATTTGGCGGAGGAGTTTTTTGGTAATTATAAGCACGTTCTAAGTGGATAGCTACGGTTTGGTCTGTGGGTAAAATGCGTTTGGCAATTTCAAAGCTGGCGATCGCTTGGGTGAAATTTCGTGATATGTATGCAGTACGTCCCGCCTCGTAATGGTATAAAAAATCTTGTGTGCTGGCATCTAGGGGAGTAGAGCGATCGCCAATTAACTCATAGATTTCTACGGCTTGGTGTTTACCCTTAACACGAATTTTATCTAGCTGACGCACCCAAACGAGATCGCTGCACAAATTATAAGTAAATTCGCTGATAATAATGTCACAACCATATTCTTTTGTCACCCCTTCCAAGCGAGAACTCAAATTCACCCCATCGCCAATCACTGTATAATCCATTCGTTTCCGAGAACCAATATTTCCCGAAACCACTTCCCCGGAACTAATACCAATGCCAAAATGTATTTGGGGTTGAGCCTGAACAATCCGCCGTTGATTAAATTCTTCCAAGCGTCGACGCATATCCAAAGCTGATTGTACTGCTCGCCAAGCATGATTCTCTGTCAATGGTAGAGGCGCACCAAAAACCGCCATTAAAGCATCACCAATAAACTTATCTAAAGTTCCTTCATAGTGAAAAACTGACTCCACCATTGTTTCAAAATATTGATTTAGCAGCGATACCACCTCAGCTGCTCCCAAGTTTTCCGTGAGAGTTGTATAACCTCGAATATCAGAAAATAAAATAGTGACTTCCTTGCGTTCACCCACCATCAAGCTATCGTCTCCCAAAGCCATCACCTGCTCGGCTACATGAGGTGTCAGATAGCGGTACATGGTGCTTTTAAGGCGTTTTTCCCGGCTGATATCTTCCAACACCACTAAACCACCCCTGACTCCCCCTTCTGGGTTAGTTAAGGGATTGATGGTAAGATTGATGCTACGTTCTAATTCTTTCACCACATCAGCACTAAGGAACTCAGATTGAGCAGTGAGCGGTTGATTCCAAGGAATAAAAATATCTGGATTAGTGCGATCGCGCATCGCCAAAATTAACTGCTGATTTTTCAATCCTGAATGCAATCCTGAAGGATCAGTTTTATCACTATCCAATTGATATAAGCCCACCATCAGATTTTGTTCTGGGACATAATGTTTAGCAGCATATTTTAAACTATCTTCCAAACGCATTTGCAGAGTTTCAATGGGTACAACCTCCCACACTTTACGCCCCAGCAAATTTTCCTGCCATAACAGCTTATTTGGTATTCTGTTAGCTTCCTTCAAAGGACAACCCAGTAACTCTAGTGCCGCATCATTAATAGTAACTATTTGACCTTGCATATCTGTAGAAATCACAGCATCAGATAAACTCTGAAGGATATCTTTTTGATACTGTCTTTCTAACAAAACATTTTCAAATAAACGGGCGTTTTCCAAAGCTATCCCAGCTTGGATATTAAAAGCCCGCATAAACTCTTCATCTGAAGCCGTAAAACTGCCTTGTTCTTTATTAATTAATTGGGTGACACCGATTAACTCATTAGCCGAATTAAATACTGGTAAACATAAAATATTGCGAGTTACATACCCAGTTTTATTATCTGTAGTCGGGTCGAAGCGGGGGTCTTGGTAAGCATCGGGGATATTTAGTGCTTGACCTGTAGAGGCTACATAACCAGCAATACCACGGTTAGACGGAATACGGATTTCTATCAAGTTTTTGTCGTTAGCTGTTGCTACTTTCGTCCATAGTTCCCCCATCTCCTTGCGATACAAAAACAGCGTGCTGCGGTCTGCTTGCATCAAAATCCGGGCTTGTTCCATGACTATTTGCAAAGTTGCTTCCAAATCCAAACTTTGTCCTAAAGTCTGGGTCGCACGTAACAAAGCTGTTGCACCTCGTTGATTTCTAGCCGCTACATAGAAAGATTGGCAACTTTCCAAGATAATCCCAATCGAAGCAGCAAAGTCTAGAAAAGACTCTTCATCATCTTGATCAAAAGGAATATTTCCTGCTTTATTTGCCAGTTGTACAACCGCTACAGTTTGCTTTTTACTACTCACAACCGGCATACATAAAAGATTGTGAATTTTATAGCCCATTTGTTTTTCCAACTCTGGACTAAAAAGAGGATGAGTAGCGGTTTCAGGGATATTAAGATACTTACCTGTACTAGCTACATGACCAGGAATACCCACATTTAATGGAGTGCGGATTTCTAAGAATTTTTGATTATTATCTTGAGGAACTTTTGACCATAGTTGAGCTTTATCATAGTCAACTAAAAAAATAGCTGTATGTTCGGCTTGGAGAATTTGACCAATTTTCAGGGTAATGGCTTCTAGCACTTTCTCCAACATACCTTCTAGAGCTTCATTATTAATCAGATCAATAGCTCTGAGAAATTGCTGAAACTCAGCCGTAATAAAGTCTAGTAAGCAAACAAACTCGTTAACAGAAAGCTCTTGAACGCGACAGAGTAGGGACTGGGTGCGATTAACTTGAGTTAGTTCAGTTAATGTAGCCAAGACGCTACCAGCGTTAGGAAGTGTCATAAATAATTAAAATTTAAAAATTTAAAATCGTCATTAGTCATTAGTCATTAGTCATTAGTCATAGTCATTACTTATTAATTTTATAGTTTTGACTTTTGACTTAATAAATCTCCCCAGTCCCTATTCCCTTTTTAATTTTTTAACACTATTTTTTGATAGTAATCTTGCAACTGTCGTGTAGCAGCACTCCATCCCCATCTTTCTGCTTCCTTACGGGCATTCTCACGGATAATAGTTATTTCACGTCTGTGTTTTAACAACTTTATAGTAACATCAATAGCTTCTTGAATATCCCCTTTAGGGTCAAAAAGATAACCATTTACACCATCTGTAACAATATCAGGAATCCCACCAGAACGGGCTGCGACTACTGGACACCCAGCGGCCATAGCTTCTAGTAGCACTAATCCCAGTGTTTCTGTGCGAGAGGGAAAAATAAAGGTATCAGCACTAGCAAAGGCAGAACCCAACTCTTTACCCATTAGATAACCAACAAAATGGGTGTTTGTCCCAGCAAAGTGTTTTTCTAGATTTTGGCGATTTGGTCCATCTCCAACCAAGGCTAAACGCGCATCAGGAATAGCCTCTAAAATCGGTTTGATGCGCTCAATTTCTTTTTCAGCTGAAAGACGACCAACATAAAGTAGTAAGGGGCTTTCTGGATAATTTTGGGATAAGCGCGATCGCATTTCCGCACTAGCTAGATCAGGATGAAATAATTCTGTATCTACCCCCCGTTGCCACAAATCTAATCTTTCAATCCCATGTCCTGACAGTTCCTCTATCATTGCTGTCGAGGTACACAAATTTAACTCAGCTTGATTATGAGCGCCTTTAAGTAATTCCCAAAGTAAACCTTCTAACATTCCCAAGCCGTAGTGTTGCAGATATTGAGGTAGATGGGTATGGTAAGAAGCCACCAAGGGAACTTTTAAGACTTTACTATAAAAAATGCCTGATAATCCCAAAACTGCGGGATTAACCACATGAATAATATCCGGCTTAAATTCTTCTAAAGCGTGACCAATGGCAGGACGAGGAAGTGCTAATTTCAACTCTGGATATAGAGGCAGAGGAAAACCAGTAACACCGTAAACTTTCGCTCCTTTATGTTCCGTGATTCCACCTTCTGGGGCAAATACTAATACTTGATTTCCATCCCTTTGCAGATGATCAACAGTGTGACGTAGACGGGTGACAATCCCATCAACCTTGGGTAAAAAAGTTTCAGTAAATAGGGCAATTCTCATAAATAACTGGAAATCAGGAGGCAGGGGGAGCAGGGGAGCAGGGGAGCAGGGGAGTAGGGGAGCAGGGGAGCAGGGGAGCAGGGGAGCAGGGGAGCAGGGGAGCAGGGGAGCAGGGGAGAATAATCTGTCACCTGTTACCTGTCACCTGTCACCTATCACCTGTCACCTACTTTCTGTGCCAAGACACTTTAGGTAAAATTTGGTTATTATCAACCCGCTGCTGATACTTGACAGCAAAGTTTAATAGCGAATCAAGTAGAGAATCCGAAAGGAGGTGAGGTTGTAAACCCAAATCTAGCAATTTGGTGTTTTTGGCGTTGAAGTAATGTTCTTCTTTTTCCACTCTGGGGTTGTCTATGTGATTGATGTCTATATTCAATCCCATTGCGTTACCCGCTTTTTTCACCATCAATGCTAAGTCGCCAACACTGAATAATTCGGTAAATTGGTTAAATACGCGGAATTCTCCAGGCTGGGCAGGGTTGGCGATCGCTAGTTCAATACATCGCACTGTATCCCGAATATCCAAAAAGCCACGAGTTTGTCCACCTTTACCGTAGACGGTGAGGGGATGTCCTACAGCAGCTTGAATACAGAAACGGTTAAGTGCAGTACCAAACACACCATCATAATCAAGGCGATTGATCAACAGTTCGTCCATTCCCGTTTCTTCGGTAAGAACGCCATAAACGATACCTTGATTTAAATCAGTTGCCCGTAAACCCCAAATTCGGCAAGCAAAGTGAATATTATGGCTGTCGTGAACTTTGCTTAAGTGATACATTGAACCCGGCTGTTTGGGATAGGGCAGAGTATCCTTACGGCCGTTGTGTTCAATGGTGATGTAGCCTTCTTCAATATCAATATTGGGTGTCCCATACTCACCCATTGTTCCCAACTTGACTAAATGACAATCTGGGAAATCTTCCCGCATGATGTAGAGTAGGTTCAATGTACCAACTACATTATTTACCTGAGTGAGAACCGCGTGTTCGCGGTCAATCATTGAAAATGGCGCTGAACGTTGTTCACCAAAATGCACTATGGCATTTGGTTGAAATTGGTGCAAGGCTTTGTGCAGAAAACTGTAATTGGTAATATCGCCGATAAATAGGTCGATAGATTTACCAGTCAAATCTTGCCATCGCTGGAGACGTTTCTGAATTGGTGCAATTGGGGTTAGAGTCTCAACACCGAGTTCATTATCCCAGTGCCGACGCACCAAACTGTCTAAAATTCCAACTTCATAACCTCGATTAGAAAGGTAAAGTGCAGTTGCCCAACCGCAATACCCATCGCCACCAATAACCAGGACTTTCATCTTTACCAGTTTTTACTCGCTGATAGCTAAATCTACCAGGTTTGTGTCCCTTCTCGCTCATTAATTCTGGGAATAGGGAATAGGTACAAGGCAAAAGCCAAAAAGCAAAAGGCAAAAGTTAAGAATTTAGTTTTTACCCAGTCCCCAGTCCCCTGCTCCCAGTTACCTAATCTTGTACTGCTTGGCTATGTAGTAAAACAATCGGTAGTGATCTTTAAATTCTTTACTGCTGGTTTGTCCTTGCCAGTGATATTTGACTTGTTTGTGAGTGATGGTCAGTTTCATAGAACTGATTTGTTGACCAGCTTCTACGATCAGTACCCCAGAGATTCCTTGAGCAGTTTCAAAGTTATGGTCTATCTGTTTTATCGTTTCTGGATTTTGTAACTCTGGTAACTCTTTACCAGCCCAAGCTCGGATTTCTGTATTTTGATTTTTTTGTGAAACCAAGGTTACTCCATCTGTGTTGTCTGGTGGTGCTAGAGAAGTCCAGTTGCTGGGATAGGGAAACTCAAATCCATAACGGGGATTGTAGTAAGTCTCCCATTTCTGTGCGGATGACTGGAAACCATTAGCACTGCAACCCGCACAAATTATAGCTGTGCCAATACTGGAGACTAGCACACCCATGACTCGCCTCGATTTACAGGTTTTGATAGCAGTAGTAGACATAATTACACCCTTTACCCCAATTGACTTTCGCTAGAGTCTGAACAGCTTTAATTCTCATATTTTCAGAGAGTTCGACTCTTTCTTAACACCGTTTTATCAACTAGAGATATTGTAATATAAATCACTATTTATAAGAAATAGGGAATGGGGTGTAGGGTTAGGAATTTGAGAATTTATTCTCCCCTGCCTCCCTTTCTTCCGGCTTTATATGAAGAAATGTTACAAAATTGCTGTTAAACCGTCTTACTGGCTTGACAAGAAATCAAAGAGCCGATAACGTTAATTACATACCCGGGTAAGACCGTTAAATAGTCATATGCAAACTAAGCAAAAGGTAACATTGTATTTATCGCCGGAATTACACAGAAGGCTAAAGATTCGTTCCGCAGTAGACTCAGAACCGATGTCTGACCTTGCAGAACGGGCGCTCAATTTCTACCTGACCAACTCAGAATTAGTAGAAGAAGTTGAAGAGTCTTCTTACGGCAAAACACACAGGGTTTATTCCTGTCCCACTTGTGAAAGTTCACTAGTTTTGCGTAATGGGGAATTAGTGGCTTTGGGTAATCAGCCAGGACTAATTGGTCAGGAACATCTGTCGATTGGCGAGATGGAAGAAGATGAAACCCATCCCAAGGGTGAGGAAGAATTGGTTCCTTGCTAGTTAGGAATTATGAATGGATAAATTCATAGTTTCGGTAGTCTTAACCGACGGCGATGATTGTAATTTCTCTATATGGTCTCAAGTAGGTCGATAGTATGAAAGAAGAGCTCAATATCCTAATTCAAGCTCAATACCCTTTAATCTACCTTGTGACCTCCGAGGAAGAACGGGCAGAGCAAGCAATCTACACAATCGCTCAATTGTTAAAGCCTCAACGTCGAGTTTACGTTTGGACGGTAACTCACGGCATTGTCGAGTATGGTCAACCCCGGAATGTGACTCAACACAATACTGTTTCGCCAGAGGCGGCGATTGAGTGGATCATTCGGCAGAAAGAACCCGGTATATTTATTCTTAAAGATTTACATCCTTTTATTGATGCTCCAGCAACAACTAGATCGCTTCGGGATGCGATCGCTAGTTTTAAGGGAATGCAAAAGAACATCATATTGATGTCTCCCATGCAGCAAGTACCCATAGAACTGGAAAAAGAAGTTGTTGTTATCGACTTCCAACTGCCGGATATGTCAGAGTTAAATAAAGTTTTAACTCAGCATCAAGATCAGCATCGTGGTCGCAGGTTGACAACTGAAGCACGAGAAAAACTTCTCAGAGCAGCTTTAGGTCTAACTAAAGATGAAGCTGAGAAAGTATATCGTAAGGCTCAGGTAACAACGGGGCGATTGACGGAAGATGAAGTAGATATAGTTTTATCTGAAAAGAAACAACTCATTCGCCGTAACGGTATCTTAGAGTACATCGAAGAAGATGAAACTATTGAAGCTGTGGGCGGTTTGGAAGAGTTGAAAAGGTGGCTTAAACAACGCTCTAACGCCTTTACAGAAAGAGCGAGAGAGTATGGTTTGCCTCAACCCAAAGGGATGCTAATTCTGGGTGTTCCTGGTTGCGGTAAGTCACTGATTGCCAAAACTACTTCCCGTCTGTGGGGTTTACCAATCTTACGGTTAGATATGGGGCGGGTATACGACGGCTCAATGGTGGGTCGGAGTGAAGCAAATCTGCGGAACGCCCTGAAAACAGCAGAATCAATTTCCCCAACGATTCTGTTTATCGACGAGTTGGATAAATCATTTGCGGGTAGTTCCGGTTCTGGTGATTCCGATGGGGGGACATCAAGTAGAATTTTCGGTTCTTTCTTGACCTGGATGCAAGAAAAGAAATCTCCAGTATTTGTAATGGCGACTGCTAACCGGGTAGAACGCTTACCTGGGGAGTTTTTGAGAAAAGGTCGCTTTGATGAAATTTTCTTTGTGGATTTGCCTACACCTGAAGAACGTCAGGATATCTTCAACATTCATCTGACCAAACGGCGGGAAGATATTGCTAGATTTGATCTAGAACAACTAGCAAAGATGTCAGACGGTTTTTCTGGGGCAGAAATTGAACAAGCGATAGTGGCGGCGATGTATGAAGCTTTCGCCCAAGATCGGGAGTTCACCCAATTAGATATTATTGCTGCACTTAAGGCAACTTTGCCGCTGTCACGAACGATGCAAGAACAGGTCACAGCTTTAAGAGACTGGGCCAGACAGCGTGCTAGACCAGCAGCTTCCTCTGTCGCTGAATATCAGCGGATGGAGTTCTAAAAGCTTTCTCCTGCAATGTCAGGGGGGAAAGGTTAGCTACAAAGCTAACAGGTTACGAAAAAGCCGCTTCCCAATTAATGCGGCTTGGCTGAAAAAGAAACCGTTGTCGTTTTTCTCATCAATCTTCTCATTGGAGGAAACCCAAATGTCTCACTTTAGCACTCTGCGTACCAAAATCACCGATGCCGAAATCCTCAAATCTTCTTTGCGCGACCTGGGTATTAGCGTAAAGACTGAAGCTGATGTTCGTGGTTATAACGGTCAGCGTGTACGTTCCGACATCGTTGCTGTATTGGAAGGCGAGTACGATTTAGGTTGGTCTCGCAATAGCGATGGTTCTTTTGACCTTATCGCTGACCTGTGGGGCGTTGCTAAGAAGCACAACCAAACCGAGTTGATCAACTCTATTAACCAAAAATACGCCGTTAACAAGACTTTGGCTGAAGTAAAACAGCGCGGCTTGCAAAACGCTAACGTTAAGTTGGTATTGCAATAAGAATTTCTCTGCGCGTTCCCAAAGCTGAACGGGTTAACCAAGCATTAGCGGTTAGCCCGCTTTTTTTGTGGGTGTTTCTTGCAAAATCATAAGACTAAAGCAAATTAATCAAAATATAGGAATAGAAAAATGGCAAAGCTTCAATTAACGCATATTAAAAATAAACTGAGTGAAAAATTAACAGACTTAATTGATATGTCAGATTATGTTAAAAAATCTGAAGAAGAACGGAAAAAAGCTTGTTTATCAAGAAGTTATGCTGCTTATACTTTAGTAAGTCTTGCTTCTGCTACGGAAGAAGAAGCGGCAAAAGCAATTGTCGATGGTTATCGTGATAATGGAATTGATGCAATTTATTATGAGGAACAAGAAAATATTCTTTGGTTAGTGCAATCAAAATGGATTGAGTCTGGAAATGGAGAACCTGAAACAGGTGAAGTAAGTAAGTTTATACAAGGAGTAAAAGATGTTATAGGGTTTAAATTCAACAAATTTAATCAAAAAATAAAAGATAAGCAAGTTCAAATAGAGAAATGTCTTAATAATTATACTGTTAAAATAAAAATATGTCTTGCTTATTCTGGTTCAAAGCTAGGACAGCATAATCAAAATTTATTATCAGAATTGATAGATGAAGAAAATACAAGTGGTGAATTATTTTTCTTAGAAATATTTTCTTTATCAGAAGCGCATAATGCTTTATCAAAAAGTTTCGATAAATCTATTAATCAGGAAATAAGATTAACAAATTGGGGTTTAAATGAAGAGCCATATCAAACGTGGTATGGACAGATTAATGCTGAAGAATTAGCGGCATTATGGATTCAATATAAGGAAAGTTTATTTTCAAATAATATCCGAAGTTTTGTTGGCTTAACTGACGTAAATGATGGCATTCAAGCTACTCTTTTAAATAATCCAGAAATATTTTTATATTTAAATAATGGAGTTACTGTTTTATGTCGTCGAATTCAAAAAACAGCTAAAGGTGGCTATTCTGATAAATCTGTTGGAGATTTTTATTGTGAAGGAATATCCATTATTAATGGCGCTCAGACTGTAGGAACGATAGGAACTACTTATGCAAGTAATCCAGAAAAAGTTAAAGAAGCAAAAGTTTTTTTAAAGTTAATTTCTTTAGAAAACTGTCCTCCAGATTTTGCGCTTAAAGTCACTAAATCAACCAATACTCAAAATAAAGTTGAAAATCGTGATTTTATTTCATTGGATAATTTACACGAAAAATTAAAAAAAGAATTTGCATTAGAGGGAATCAGTTATCACTATAAAAGAGATGAACATAAATACCCATCAGATGATAAAAACTGCACGTTAGATGAGGCTACCATAGCACTAGCTTGTGGCTTAGAAGAGATACGTTATGCACATATAGCCAAAGATAAGCTTGGTAAGTTATGGGAGGATGTTAGTAAACCTCCTTATACAGAAATTTTTAATCCAAATGTTTCAGTACAGAAAATTTGGAGAATGGTTCAGATAAGCAGGATGGTAGACAATAAACTCTCACATATTAGTATAAATAACGATGAGTTAAAAGCAAATTGTACTTTTGGAAATAGATTTATTCTTCACATGGTATTTCACTTTGTAGGTATGCAGAATTTGTTTTTATTTCAAAATGAATTTGAAAAATATTCTAACGATGAATTACAATCCATAATAGATCAAGTCTTTGCAAAAACCGTAGAAGCAATTAATATTGAGTATCCAAATAAAATAGTTTACCAAGTTTTTAGAAATCTAGAAAAGTATAAAGTATTAAAACAGAAAGTTATAGACATCATACAACAAAAACTAGAAGAACAAGAAAAACCAGAAAATAAGGAAGGTGAAGAATAATTTATTACTACAGTATAGTGATTCAATGGTCAGAAGAGGATCAACTATGTTTAATTTATCATTATCCTGTAAATCCTTAAATCCTGGATATCCTGATTCAGACAATGATTATGAATGCAAATCTTCACGCCATGTAAAAATAATTTTCTCCTCAGCTTGTCTAAATTCAATATTAAACTTATCAAATACAACTTCTCGACCTAATAATAATTGTTCTCCACCCGTATTAGTTTGTAACCATGCTACAGAAGCAATAAAATTATGTCCATCAATTGTCATTTCTACATTACGTAAAACATACTCAACTTTGCCTCCTATGGTTTCTGCTAATAAAATAGATTCTGCATCAGCTAAAGCATAACCTAAATCTTGACCTACTTTTAATGAAATTAAACTCAATTCAGCACCGGAATCTACTAACATTGTTGTAGAAAATTCTATATTTCCGTGCTTTAATTTAACGCTATAATTTGGTTGCCAATCATGACGGGCAACGGTGCGGAAACGAATTGGTAAAATCTCTATAGAAGCTGTGTGATGAGGAACTAAATAAATTAAAAACGTCTGTTTTGCAGCTTTAGCTAATTCTAAAACTTCGCGTAAGTTCTCGCTGTGTGCAATTATCCCGTTAGCATTATAAGCAACATATTGATTTTTATATAAATCTAATAACATTTGGCGGTTGCGGTTTAACCACTTAAGTATTTCATCAGTTTCGCTTTTAGAAGGTGTTGTGTTCATATCGCTTACTGTGTTATGAATAAAAAAATATTTATCTTGTATTTTTTATCTTGTATTTTCCCTTAGTATAACAAATATTGTAAAGGCATAATAAAACTTAATATTGGAAAAGGTAAGCAATAGGGAAAACTAACAAGGAGCATAGGTTGGTTTAGGATGGAGTTTATAAAACAAGATTTCTGAATTCTTTAAGAAATAGGGATATAAATTTCTGACTAAATTTGTCTTTTTAAATACTACATCTATTATCTTTTCAGCTATACAATGTGGTTAACAATATATTTTTCATGGTTGTATTTCTACCGCTTCAAAAGTAATTCTCACAAGTATTTTATACCATTTTAGGTATTGATAATGACTTACAATTCAGAAGAAATGCAACAAATTCTCGAAGTGGCTTTTAGACGTAAGCAACAAGGAGAATATACAAGAGAACAAATAATAGAAATCGCATCAGAATTAGGTGTTTCTTCAGAATCTCTACAAGCTGCGGAACAGGAATGGTTAAAAAAACAAGTAGAAGTGAAAAAAGATCAGATGTCTAATAATCAAAAACACAAAGAGTTCTTAGCACATTTATTTACTTTTATTGCTGTTAATGGGTTTTTGATTTTGTTGAATCTGTTCACAAGTCCTGGATATTTTTGGGCGATTTTTCCCCTTTTAGGTTGGGGTTTAGGTTTGTTTTTACATTGGATGAAAGCTTATATGTAAGGATTTAGATCCCCGACTTCTTTAAGAAGTCGGGGATCTGGAGTATTAATTTATTTACCGCAAACTTCTAATTGCTTCACATAAAAAACGTCTCTACGACACTAACACCTGAAGCGGATCTTCATTAGGTGGATGTAAACCAGCTTTTACCCAAAAACCTCGCGCACTGCGAATAGAATCATCTTCTGTATATCGCTCATCATTAAGATCAAGTCGCTTACAAGTAGCTCTACCTGTGGGAGTTGTTCCTAAAAGAGTCTTACCGTCAGCACTCCAAATAAAATGATCCGACCATTTTTGTTGACGAGGATTAAATAAAGGAGTAATGGCTTGTGTTTCTGGGTCAATTCCTGCTAAAAAGTTATAGCGGCGTTCATTGCACCGACGACAAGCTAAAGCTAAATTATTAATATCATCAGCACCACCTAAAGATTTAGGTATTACATGATCTAGGGTGAATCGAGTTGTAGAAATGCGCTCAGGAGAATGACAATACTCACACAAATATTTTGCCCGTTTACGCACTAATTCCCTGGTACTATCATCAATAGTCATACTTGAGCTACTAAAATCGCATTGATGTGAGTAAAAATTCTGTCTAACTCTCCAATAGCTTCCAGTTCTATGACTTCCTCTGAAGTCAGCAAGTCAGCTTTTTTTCTATCTAAAAGTTCTTCCATTCGGTTCTGGAGTTCATCACTAAATTTAAATAAGTTGAATTTATCTACTTTTTCAACTTTAATTTTACCCAGTAATGTTGAAGGTCTACTAATAGCTGGTATCATCAGTTTAGCTCCCATCTTAATTTTTATTTTACCCTTTAGTAGCAAGTAAAATTCATCGCAAACAACGAATTGCTTCTAATAATCCTCTGGCTTTATTGAGGGTTTCTTCGTATTCTTTTTCTGGTTCGGAATCTGCTACTAAACCTGCACCAGCTTGAACGGTAACAATATTATTATTTAATACCATTGTTCTAATAGCGATCGCAGTATTTAATTGTCCTTCAAAGTCATAATATCCATACACCCCAGAATATACTCCTCTGCGGGTTGGTTCTAATTCATTAATAATTTCCATTGCACGAATTTTTGGCGCACCACTGACAGTACCGGCGGGAAAAGAAGCTTTTAATAAATCCCATGCGGTCTTATCATCTGCTAATTTACCAACTACGTTACTAACAATGTGCATCACATGAGAGTAACGTTCAATTACCATTAATTCATCAACTTTAACTGTGCCGTTTTTACATACTCTGCCTAAATCGTTGCGTCCTAAATCTACTAACATGATATGTTCTGCAACTTCTTTAGGATCTTGTAATAAATCCGTTGCATAAGCTTCATCTTCTTTAGTAGTTTTTCCCCTTGGTCTAGTTCCGGCAATTGGTCTTACTGTGGCAATTATTCCCCCTTCTTCGTCTCGTTCTGCTTTAACCATGACTTCAGGACTAGAACCAATTATTTGCCAGTCTTGAAAGTTAAAAAACGCCATGTAAGGTGAGGGGTTGATTTGGCGTAGGGAACGATATAAAGCAAAAGGATCGCCTTTATATTCTGTTGATAATCTTTGAGAAATTACGACTTGGAAAATATCACCAGCTTTAATATATTCTTTGGCTTTTTCAACGCTGGCGCAAAAATCGGGACGGGTAAAGTTGCTAGTATATTCTTCTATTCCAGCTTTGGGTTTATTTTGGGGAGATGTCCAAGGTAATTTAGTATTTTCTGGTGATAAAGGTAAGGATAATTTACTTACCATTTCCTGAATGCGATCGCACGCTTTTTGATATGCAATTTCTAAGTTTTCATTATCTCGTAAATCAGCGTAGGCGATCGCCCAAATTTTCCGCTTTACTTGGTCAAAAATCAATAGTTGGTCTACCTGCATCCACAATCCATCAGGGATATTACGCTCATCTTGGGGATGAATAGGTACACGAGGTTCAATCCAGTTAATTAATTCATAACCCCAAAACCCAAATAAACCACCAATTCCTGAAGGTAATTGTGGTAATTTTACTGGGTGATAAGGTGCTAAACAATCAGCTAAAACTGTAAAAGGATCACCTGTAAAAACTTCGTGGGAACCATCGCGGTGTGTTTGGGTAGTTTGATTTCCCCGTGCTTCTAAAATCCACAGCGGGTCACAACCCAATAAACTATAACGTCCCAGTTTTTCCCCACCTTCTACCGATTCCAGCAAAAAGCTATAAGGTTGACCTGCACAGACCTTATACCAAGCAGAAACAGGGGTATCTAGGTCAGCTACCCATTCTTGATATACAGGGACAAAATTACCTTTTTGAGCTAGTTCTGTAAATTGGTGGAAATCGGGAGAAATCATAAATAACTTGGGGATTGGGGATTAGGGATTAGGGATTGGGTATCAGGAGATTATAGAAGATGAATGATAAATTATCAGGATTTATCATTATCTGCAATTCCCAGTCCCCAATCACCAATCCCTAGCACCTAGACCTTATGCGTCGTGGGTAGCTTTACCACTGAACTTGAGTTGTGCAGGACTGGGGTTTTGACCAATTCTGCGGGGTACCAAGCGAACCGTTTGACGACCAGCATTTACCTTTTCAGGGAAGACACCATCAGCAGGATGAATGAAACTGGTTTCACCGCTGGGGAGAATCCGATAAATTTTGTAGTCGGTGATTTTGAATTTACGAAGTTGACCGCCTAAAGCGATGCCATACTCCTTGCGAGCCAAGTAAAGCAGGTTTTCACCCTTCCGCATTGTAGCAGCGCCACCGGTGGGCATTTCAAAAACTTGCTCTTTGGGGCTAGTCCAGGTGATAGCGTACTTTTCTTCTACTTCTGCTTTTTTGAGTAGACCGCCAGTGCTACCGCCGAATAGGGGGGTTTGTCCAGTAAGAGTTGCCATAAGGTTAAGGTTTTCTCTCAACGTTTTTAGGGCATACTAACACCGTAACCCAGCTTATATTGCGATCGCGTCATAGACTGTAACAGTTTTTAGTGATTGGACAGGTAATTGGTAATTGGTAATTGGGTTATTAATCTCCCCCTGCTCCCCTTCGACTTCGCTCAGGGCAAGCCTGCTCCCTGCCTCTTCATTGTCCCCACGTCCTATTTACTTTTAACCACAGGACGTTGTTCCTCTGCACTAGCTTGAACAATGGGAATAGTGAAATGAAACTGACTACCTTGGTCTTTACCGTTGGACTCTGCCCAAATTTTCCCATTCCAGCCGTTGACTATTTGCCGACAAATCGCTAAACCAAGACCCGTACCTCCAGCAGTACGACGCAGCGCACCCTCTTCTTGATAAAAGCGGTCAAAAACTACTTCTAAGCGGTTGGGTTCAATTCCGCGTCCAGTATCGGTTACAGTCACTTCCACCTCATGATTGCGGTTACTAGCAGCCTTAATGGTAATTTCTCCTTGAGAGGGTGTAAATTTACAAGCATTGTCTATCAGTTTTGCTATTACCTCCACCAGCCAATCACCGTCAGCCCTAATCAAAGGTAAAGTTGCGGCTATTTGCGTTTTAATTTTCGGGATTTTTTCCGTTGATGACCGTGTACGCAGTCGGCTGAGGGCTAAATCTACACATTCTTGTAAGGTTAAAGATTCTGGATGCCATTGCACTCGACCGCTTTCTAAGTTAGAAAGGGTGAGAAAATCTTGCACCAGTTTCCGCATTCTTTCGGAGTCAGAAAGGGCTGTACTGAGCATAACCTGCTGCAACTCTAAAGGCATATCCGGCTCACTAGCAAGGCTTTCTAAGCAAACTTGAATGGTAGATAGGGGGGTACGCAGTTCATGTCCAGTGATAGCTATGAGGTTGCTGCGGGTGCGATCTAGAGCTTCTAGCTGTTTGTTTAGTTCTTCTAAGTTAGCAAAAGCTTCGGCTTGAATCAGTGCGGCTCCTATTTGGGTAGCGATCGCTTTGACCAAATCCAACTCTCCTGGTTGCCACTCTTGGGATGGTAAATGACAATAATGTAACTCCACAATCCCCAGTAGTCGTCCCTGAGAGAAAACTGGTTCTATCAGCCACGAACGAATACTGAACTTGTGGACAATTAAGGAAAGTGCTGTGGAACTGGTAACGCGATAATCTGTAAGTGTATCGGCAATACAGATACCCTCACCCTGTTGTGTAATTTCCTGAAACAAAGGATTTTGTGCCAAATGCCAAGTTTGACCTTGCACAGAGACAACATCAGGACTCAAAAACTCGTGTTCAATAACAGTTTGGGCATCAGTAGCTTGAGCGCGATAAATTAGACAGCGATCTGCTCCCAGATGTTGCCCTAATTCTTGAGCCGCGACTTCGAGAACTGCGTGTGGATCAAGCGATCGCCTGATTGCCATACTGATCGAATTTACCAACCTTTCTTTCCTGGCTTGGGCTGCAATAGATCGGTAGGCTTTATGCAATTTATACTGACTAGCTTGCAGGTAAGTCACCAATCGCTGTACAAAAGGGTCAGTATCGATATCACAAGCATATTCGTTGAGTGGCGTTGTTGTAGAATCCCTTCTGACTGTGCCGATGCCAAACCTCCGACGTGCCTTATTAATTTTGCCCACTAAATCCGGTCTGTAAACCTGAATTCTGTCTAATATCAATTCTGCGGCTTTGAGACTGACTCCTCTCTCGGAAGTCCAAATCCCCTCAAATCTTCGCGCTGTGTCCATATCTAAACCAGGGCTAATTTCTGGTAATTGCTGATTTTTGGCGATTGAGCCAACGTTTTCTTGACACACCAAACAAGTAGCATAGTTATCAGCAACTACTACCAAATGCCACTCTTGACTTAAAGCATCATCTGGCTCAAAAGCTATTTTTTCATAGTATTCCGAGCTATTAGCAAACTCTGTTTCTGGTGCAGATAGTACGTATATTTGATTACTTCTTTGAGAAAGGCGCTGATAGCGATGAGCTTCTTGGCGGTAGAATCGCTCTCGTTGAAAACTAGCAATAATCAAGGGCTGATCCAAGGTGGCCGCCAAAACCTGATCTTCCATTGCATGGGAGAGCGCGGTTAGTGAAGCCTTGAAATATAACTGGGGACGCAGGTAGGGTAGTGACTGTAGCAAATCACTCAGCACAGAAGTCGAAATGCTCATGAATATCGTTAAACGCCCAATCTAGACAAGATCCACTTCACAGAAGCATTGTAAAAATTAAAACTGGTCAGTGGTCAGTGGTCAGTGGTCAATGGTCAGTGGTCAGTGGTCAGTGGCAAAACTGTTACCCATTACCCGTTACCACTGCCCAATTGGTGAGGGCTAGAAAGCACCTGTCCAGATATTAACCTAAAAAAGACCTTGGTAAGTTTAGGTACTGCTGATGCTTGATAAATCTCAAAAAATTTTTAACTGAACATCTCGATGAGTATTTTCTATGTCCAGCATCTCTCAATGCTCATCAAAGCATAAATTAGTTGAAAATCCTCAGTTTCCAGCCTTGACTTCAGAGTTAGAATGTATAAATTTATAAGGATTTGGTAATTGGGGATTGGTGATAGGGAAAAGGCAAGAGGCAAGAGGCAAGAGGATGTTATTCTCTCCATCTCCCCAGTACCCGATCCCTTCCACAGTCGTCAGTTCTGCAAATCTAGACCAGTATAGGGAAATTTGGCTCATGACACCGGATACGTTGATCACCCCAGATAAAATCGTCCTAGATGGAAAAACTTTCATTTCCGCAGAAAACATACCTATTCCAGAATGGGCTTGTGTTGTCAGTGAAAGACCACAGCCAACTTTGACGGTTAAAGATGATGATTTGTTTTTGGTGACAGATACGATGGGGAACATTTCCGGTTGTTCCCTTGAGGATGGTGGTCCCAGTATGGGGCTGTTTTGTGCTGATACCCGGTTTTTAAGTCGTCTAGAGTTGCAGATTAATGGGCGATCGCCTGTTTTGTTGAGTAGCACTGCTGACAAAGGTTTTGCGCTCTCAGTTTTGTGTACTAATCCGAAAATTGATGATTACCTCAATGCCGATACTATTGGCATTCGTCGAGAAATAGTACTCAACGGCGCACTTTTTGAAGAAATAGAAATTGCTAACTACAGCACCACCAGTATCACTTTTGAACTCAGTCTCAGCTTTGATGCTGATTTTGTGGATTTATTTGAAGTCCGGGGTTATAGCCGCAAAAAACGGGGTAAATTATTACGGTTAGTAGAGCCAACACACTTAGAAGAAACAGGTGATGGTGTTGTACCCCCAGCCACTCAATCACATGGGGAAGAATCCCTCATACTGGCTTATCAAGGTTTAGATGGTGCGGTGATGGAATCCCGGATACAATTCCAGCATCAACTACCAGATTATTTCCAAGGTTACACTGCGATTTGGCGGTTAGAGTTAGCTTCTCACGAAACTAAAAAGCTGGGTTATCGGTTGCAGAAGTTAACCAATAATCAGCCCAGTTCTGGTGTGAGTGCTGCTACTACGTTGGCACAAGCAAAAGCTTCTGAGTTGATGGAAGAGCAAAATTGGGTACAACAAATTACCCGCATTAGCTCAGATAAAAGTCTTTTCAATCGAGTGATTGAAAGGGCTGAAGAAGATATGTATTTGTTACGCCAATCTTTTGGCAAGTATAAAACTGTTTCGGCTGGTGTACCTTGGTTTTCAACATTGTTTGGGCGGGATTCTATTATTACCGCTTCCCAAACTTTGATGTTAAATCCCCAAATTGCTCAAGAAACTTTGATGCTATTGGCAGCATATCAAGGTCAAGAGGAAGACGAGTGGCGGGAAGAAGAACCAGGCAAGATTTTACACGAATTACGGATGGGAGAACTAGCACGCTGTCAAGAAATTCCCCATACACCTTATTACGGAACAGTTGATGCAACTCCTCTATGGTTGATGTTGTATGCTGACTACTATTCTTGGACTCATGATCAAGAAACTTTAGAGCAACTTTGGCACAATGCTTTAGCGGCAATGGATTGGATTGATCGGAATCTCCAAAAAACAGGCTATCTCAGCTATGCTCGTAAATCAAAAGGTGGTTTGATTAACCAAGGTTGGAAAGATTCTGGCGATTGTATTGTTAACCGCAAAGGAGAATTAGCTAAAGGGGCGATCGCTCTTTGTGAGGTGCAAGCTTATGTCTATGCTGCCAAAATTAAATTATCAGAAATTGCTAAGGTGAAAAAACGCCTAGATTTAGCAGAAACTTGGTTAGAAGAAGCTAAAAATCTCAGAGTTAGATTTAACAAAGATTTTTGGATTGAGGATCAAGATTTTTGTGCTTTGGCTTTAGATGGTGAAGGAAATCAAGTAGATAGTATTACTTCTAATCCTGGACATTGTTTATCTTTGGGAATTTTTACCCCAGAAAAAGCATACAGCGTAGCAGAAAGATTGCGAGCGCCTGATATGTTTAATGGTTGGGGAATTAGAACTTTAAGTAGTTTGTCACCAGCTTATAATCCCATGGGTTATCACATTGGTTCTGTCTGGCCGCATGATAATTCTTTGATTGCGATGGGATTGCGATCTTTGGGTTTGATTGATCAAGCTTTGGAATTATTCCAAGGTTTGTTTAATATGACTTCTCAGCAATCTTATCAACGTCCACCAGAACTATTTTGCGGTTATGAAATGAATGGGGATAATGCTCCTGTACAGTATCCTGTTGCTTGTACACCCCAAGCTTGGGCTACGGGTAGTGTCTTTCAATTATTGCAAATGATGGTGAATTTAGTTCCAGACGCACAAAATAATTGTTTGCGAATTATTGACCCCGCTTTGCCAGAATCAATCAATCGTTTATCGTTGCACAATTTGCGTGTTGGTGGGACTATTTTGGATTTGGAATTTGAGCGAGTTGGTAGCACTACCGCTTGTCGAGTTGCAAAAAAACGGGGTAATTTGCGCGTGGTGATTGAAGCTTAAATTTTGTTTGATTTTCCAGTAGATAGATCTCCGACTTCTTCAAGAAGTCGGGGATCTGGGTAATTGAACGCAGATAAACGCAGATAAACGCAGATTGTGTTAAAAACATCCTGTTAATCCTTTAATCCTGGACATCCTGTATCCCTGATGGGAGGCGTATGACTCCTACGTCTTCACGCAAGCTATAGCCATCCATTTCTGACAAAAGGATAAAAATATAACTTTATCAATAATTCATATAAATTCCGGCAAATTACCGAGAAACACCGATTACACTTACAACTGCCTGTAAAGCAACAATGACAAGGGATTGAACAAACCTCATGTTGTTTTATTCATGTTGAGTCACTGCCATAACAAGCGTTTAGATAGAATTTATGTGACAATTTTTACGTTCTTATAAATAAAGTTACAGTTACTCAACAAATGAAATTCACTAACTCTTTAATATAAAGCAGATATACTTCTATACTTGCTCACATAGAATGATAGGTAACAAATCTATTAATCTTTACATAAAGAAGCATCTATGTTTGAGCTATCTTTTTACTCTCAACAAGGGGCAATTTCTACCCCCCACAACCATCAGGGTTTCGGCGATTTTCAAGATCCTTTATATGTCCTAAATTCCTCTGGTTCTTCTCAATTACTTGCTGATACGCAACTGATTATTAATACTGTTATTCAGTCAATTGATGCAACTAAAGATATCCTGACTGGACTAAATAGCAATTCTCAAATTGATGGAATCTTGAATGTTGCTTTTGGTCAAGATTATCAAACAGATTTGGCTGATGAAATACTTCAACATTTAGCGCAAAATAATTTTACTAATGCACCAGAGATCAAATTAGTATCTGGTCAAAATTTTAATGGTGCTTATGCTAAGGAAACAAATACTATTTATCTATCTCAGGAATTTGTAGCGGCTAATTTGGGTAATCTTGGTACTGTTACAGGAGTGTTATTAGAGGAGTTTGGGCATTATATAGATGGTCAAATTAATGTGCTAGATGCTGCTGGGGATGAAGGGAATATTTTATCGCGGTTGTTGCAGGGGCAAAGTATTAGTGGTGCGGAATTATTATCACTTAAACTTGAGGATGATCATGATTTTCTAGTTGTTGATGGGTTGAGTGTTGGAATTGAGAAAAACGATAGTCTCAGTACCGCTGAAAATTTGGGAACACTTGGCTACGCTAGTTATGGCAAAAGCGGTTGGGTAGGTGGTAATGTACCTAATGATTATTATCGCTTTCAGATTAATGGATTAACTAAAGTTTCCCTAAATCTAGTTAATCTCCAATCTGATGTAGATATCAAGCTCTTAGGTGCTGATAAAAAGATGATTTATTCCTCTACTAAGAGCGGTACTTCTAATGAGAGTATTTCTAGTCAATTAGCTGCTGGTACTTACTATATCCATGTTTATTCTTATAGTGGTAATAGTAACTATAATTTAGGCATTAATACCATGCTAGGTCGTCTTAATCCTTCAACTGATGTAGATGGCGATGGAAAAGCTGATGCTATTGTTTCCAATGATAATGGGGTAACAGTAAGACGTTCAACAGGTACAGGGTTCTCTGGTAATGAAACATGGACGGAAATTGGTTATAGCGGAACTAAGGGAGCTTGGTTTGCAGATGTAACAGGAGATGGAAGAGCCGATGCTATCGTTTCTAACGCAGATGGAATTTATGTTAGACGTTCGGATGGAACAAAATTTTTACCTAATGAGAAATGGACAGAAATCGGTTACGGTGGAACTTATGGAACATGGTTTGCGGACGTAACAGGAGACGGAAGGGCTGATGCCATTGTTTCTAATGCAGATGGAATCTATGTTAGACGTGCAAGTTCAGATGGAACAAGATTTTTACCCAATGAGAAATGGACGGAAATTGGTTACAGTGGAACTCAAGGAACATTCTTTGCTGATGTAACAGGGGATGGAAAAGCTGATGCTATTGTTTCTAATAACAACTGGGTAACTGTGAGACGTTCAACAGGTACAGGTTTTTCTGGTAATGAAAGATGGACTGATATTGGTTACGGAGGTACTAATGGTGCCTGGTATGAGGATGCAACAGGGGATGGAAAAGCTGATGCTATCGTTTCTAATGCAGATGGAATTTATGTTAGACGTTCAACAGGTACAGGGTTCTCTGGTAATGAGAAATGGACGGAAATTGGTTATGGAGGTACTCAAGGAACATTCTTTGGCGATGTAACAGGGGATGGAAAAGCTGATGCTATCGTTTCTAATATTAATTGGGTAACTGTGAGACGTTCAACAGGTATAGGGTTTTCTGGTAATGAACAATGGACAGAAATTGGTTATGGGGGAACTAAAGGAACATTTATTGGTAAGGTTAGAGCCGATTTTTCTCCCATTACTAGAGCCGAATATCTAACTCGCTTGTATCGTAATTCATCTAGTGGTTTTAGTGGAGCAAGTGCATCAAGATTCTATGAAGATAATTTATCTCATGGAGCGATTGATTCTACAGATAATCAGGGGAGTTACAATGTCTATTCTCTAGTTGGTGGACAAATTAAGTTTATTGGAGAGGATAGCAATCGTGGTAAATATATTGATGTTTGGAACAATATTTTGCAAAGAACATTCCGTTACCTTCACTTTGATTCATTTAACCCTAATTTAAGATTGGGTTCTTATATTTCTCAAGGCGACTGGTTAGGAATTGAAGGAAATACTGGATATTCATTTGGTCGCCATACTCATATTGAATCAAGGTTAACCAATGGTACAAGAGAAAATCCATTAATTACGCTTGGAAGAGCAAAAGGACTGGGATTAATTATTTAGTGAATTAAAGAATTAATAGCTGCTTATGTAGCCAGAGAATAGAGAGTGATTGCTCCTCTCAAATCAATGAATAATTGTAGGGGTTTAGCAATGCTAAACCCCTACGTTTTAGGTATGGTTTGTGAATGATGAGATAGCGTTTTTTGGAGGATGGGAGAAAGTAATCGCGTTTCTTTGGTTATGGAGAATGAAGTGCGATCGGAGTATAATGTAAGTAGCTTTTCACCCATCTTTATATGACATTAACAGAAATTTTACCCTCACTGCAAAAATTATCTCATCAAGAAAAAATCAAAGCAATTCAATTTTTAGCCACAGAATTAGCTAAAGAAGAAGAAAATTTAGCAGCAGAATCATTTGAATATGGTGAGATAAATCCAGAATTAAATTTTCAAACTCTCACGGAAACAGAAATGATTGAGCAAAGTAAATCTGCTTTAGAAACCTACCTGCGTACAGGTTCAGGAGTCAAACATGAAAAAGTTAAAAAATGGGCAAATAGTTTAGGAAATCAACAATAACACTAATGTCTGAGATAGTTTGGACAGAAACAGCAACTAATGACTTAAATCGTCATTACGATTTTCTATCAACCAATAATCCTGATGGAGCAGCACGCGCAGTACAAGCAATAGTTTCTGCTGGTGAAAGTCTACAACAAAATCCACGACGCGGTGCAATTGTAGATGAAATAGCAGGACTACGAAAACTGTTAGTATCTTTTGGTAAATACGGTTTTATAATTCACTACGTTATTCTTGAAGATGATGTGATTATTTTACGCATCTATCACGGTCGAGAGAATAGACCTATTTAGTCAAACTGTAATTGAATCCCTATGTTAAACCTCACCAAAATTCAAACCCTAGCTCAAGAATACAGTCCCCAGGAACTTTTTGCAGCTTTGGTATGGCAACGTCGCTTTAATGAGTTTAATGGGGAGGAGGTCATTAAGGATCTTAGCGAAAATTCTCATCTATGGGCGAGTTTTTTGTTTACCAAACCGATTTTTGCACCAGATGAACATGGTTTAAGTTTTGGTGGTTTGGTGGATACTTTATTAGCAATGGCAAATTATCGCCCGATGCCAGAATCAAGTATTTAGTTTAAATAACAAAAATATAGTCATATATAGTCAAATCTACTCATTTGTGTGACAACGGAGAAATGAAACTATAGATTGAAAAGAAAAAACAAAAAAAGCGAGCGTATTGTTAAGCATCTGGAGTCACAATGAATGCTATTAGTTGAACGACA